>JAJRRR010000043.1 GCA_024279285.1 Planctomycetota bacterium | reverse complement strand
GCCCGAGCCGACGCCGCCGTGCGACTCCTGCCCCAGTTGGCCGCCTGGCTGAAAGAGGATTCTCAAGAGGTGCTTTTGGTCGGTCACAGCCACGGAGGGAATGTGCTGGCCCTGCTGGCACAGGCCATTCAGCCCCCGCCAACGCAGCCCCCATGGCCGGATGCCGTGGCTTCTCTTTATCGGGGAAGAGCCGGACAAAGGCTCTGGCAGGAGTTCCTCCACGCCCAGGAGGAGCTTCGTCGCCAACAATCTTGGCGACGGCTGTGGCTTGTGACCTTGGGCACTCCGGTGCGATACGCCTGGCCGGATTGGGCCCAGCAACGATTGTTGCACTTGTTATTCCGCACTCCTGAGGGACAAGAGCCTCGGCACCTGGAAGATTTCCGCCGCATGAGTTGGAACGGATCCGGAGTGTGGCTGGGGGATGTGATTCAGCAGTTGGGCACCTCGGGGTCCAATTTCCCTCCAGGCTTACCCTCGCCAAGCTTGTGGCAGGCAGAATGGAAGTTGGCCCAACTGCTTGACCCCCACGACCGATGGCTCCTGTGGTGGAAGCACCTGACCCAATCCAACCACTGGCCCCGACAAGGCTGGCTGCTGGTGGTGGACTATGGCACCCGGGAACGCGAGTTGTATCTTCGGGGCCTTTTAGGCCACGCCGCTTACACCCGAATCGGTTGGCTCCCCTGGCACATGAAGCACTGGGCCCACTGGGTCCAACAAGCCCAAGTTAAACAGCGCGATCCTCAGGAAGTTGTCTCTTTTGGGCCTGTTAGCAGGTGAAAAACAAAAATTTTCTAAAAATTTTTCCGTGCCCTCTGCCCCTTTCTACCAAGTCCCAAGTGGTGAAATCTGGTTTCAATTGGCTCGTTTGTCGTTCCTAAGTGCTTATGGGCTTGGGCCCTATGGGGTTCAAGCCGGGCACAAAAGACCCCAGGTTGTTGCAATCGTTTTTCACTTCCTCGTTTCTCAAGTGAAAACGCTTCCCAGCTTGATTGCCCCTGGCGCAAAAGCACTTATGATACACACAGCAAGCCCCTTTACGGCCGGGGCAGGAGCGACGATTTTGACCCACAACACACAAGGAGTCCGGCCATGGACAAACAAAAAGCCATTGACAAACTCAACGAGATCCTCAAGCACGAGTGGACCGGCTTGGCTCAATACGCCCAACAGGCGTTTTTGGTCCGAGGATTGTGGCGTGAGCCGTATGCTAAGATGTTTTTTGAAAGCGCCGAGGAGTGCTTCCGCCATGCTAAGCTCATCGGCGAGAAGATCGTTGCCTTGGGCGGCGTGCCCACCTTGGAACGCAACACCGTAAAACAGTCCACCGATGTGCGCCAGATGCTCCAAGATGCTTTGGCCTTTGAGCAGGCTGCCGTGGAACACTATCGGGAAGCGTTGGAAATCTGCGCCGACGACCGCCCGCTGGTGGTGTTGCTGGAAGATCTGATCCTGGAGGAACAGGAAGGGGTGGACGAGTTGCAAAAACTGGTGCAAGAGCACGCAGCCGCTTCGGCCACCACGCCTACCCAAGCCCAGGAAAAAGCCGGCTAAACGGTTCTGGAACTCCATTTTTGGGCGCGACGATTGCTCACTTGCTTCTCTGGGGAATTTCCCCAGAGAAGGCGGTGGATCCTCCGGACAGAGCAGAAACTCCGGTGCGGAACCTCCCCGGACCAGCGTTGGCCCTCCAGCTCGCCAGGGGACAAAGCAACTTTTGTGTGCAGGGCTGCTGTGTGCGACACCGCCCCAGTGCTGATGTCGCTTGCCCGCCTCGTGCGACACGGGGAAAACGCGAAGTTTCCCTCGGGTTCAAGCGAGATCGTGTCTTCAGACTGCCTTTGCTTTCCGCCTGCCAGTCCCTGTGGCTGACAGTACGGGCCTTGCAAGACATTTGCCGGATCAATCCACCGGGAGGAAATAAAACTTCCTGCAAGGCAGATTGCAAACACGCCCCCAAGCATGGTCAGATGGTTCTTCTGCTTGGGTGAGGAGTTTTCTTGCTTCCGACAAGTCGCTTGCCCTTGAGGCTGCTGTTGGTTCCGGTTCGGCTTGCTCCCTGCCCTGGTGTGTGCCTACACTTGTCCCTGGGAACTGGAACGCGTGGCTTCAGCTCAGGAGGGCCCTGGCCATTGCCGTTTTGACCAAAACGGACTTGGCTTTTCAGCAGTGCATCTTTCCGGCTTGTCAGGCCACCTATTCGGTGGATGAAGTTCGGGTGGCGTGTGCAAGCTGTGGGGGCCTGTTGGATGTGGTTTACGACTGGGACCGCTTGCGCCCCCCGGAGAGTTTGCGGTTTTTCGAATCGCGTTGGGCCCGACGCAACGATCCGATCTGTTTTAGCGGCGTGTGGCGGTTTCGGGAGCTGTTGCCCTTTGCCCCTCCGGAAAGCATCGTCACCGTGGGCGAAGGGCAAACCCTGCTTCACCCCTCCGAAGGCGTGGCCCGATACACCGGCATGCGGCCCGGAAGGCTCTTTCTTCAATACGAAGGAATGAACCCCTCGGGCAGCTTCAAGGACAACGGCATGTCGGCCGCGTTTACCCATGCCCGATACATCGGAGCCCGAATCGCCGCGTGTGCCTCCACCGGCAACACCAGTGCTTCGTTGGCTTTGTATTGTTCGGTGACGGGACAGCTTCGGGCCATTATTTTCGTAGGCTCAGGAAAGATTGCCTTTGGAAAGCTCTCCCAGGCTCTGGACTACGGGGCCTTGACCATCCAGATTGCCGGAGACTTCGACGACGCCATGCAACGCGTGCGCGAAGTCTCCCAGCAGTTGGGCATCTATCTGGTCAACAGTGTGAATCCCTTCCGCTTGGAAGGGCAAAAGACGATCATGTACCGAGTGCTGGAGAGCCTGGGCTGGGAAGTGCCCGAGTGGATCGTCGTGCCCGGGGGAAACTTGGGCAACGCCAGCGCGTTTGGAAAGGCTTTTGAGGAGTTGTACCACTTGGGACTGATTCCCCGCGTGCCCCGGCTGGCCGTGATCAACGCTCAGGGGGCCAACACCCTTTATGAGCTTTATCACCGTCGCGGAGTGCGGTGGAACGGCGGCCAGGTGGATCAAACCACTATTGACCAATACTATGCCCAAATGGACCAGCAAGGGCGCCGCGCGGATACTATCGCCAGCGCCATTGAAATCAATCGGCCGGTGAACCTGCACAAGTGTCTGCGCGCGCTGGAAATCTGCGATGGCGTAGTGCGCCAGGTGACGGATCAGGAAATCCTGGACGCTAAAGCCCGCGTGGGAGCAGGCGGGATGGGCTGCGAACCGGCCAGTGCCGCCAGCGTGGCCGGGGTCAAACGACTGGTCCAAGAGGGAGTCATCTCCCCCGATGACCGCGTCGTGTGTATCCTCACCGGACATCAGCTCAAAGATCCCACGGCCACCGTCGCCTACCACACCACCGATCAGGAGCACTTCAATCGGGTGTTGGGCACTCGGGGGGTGAAGCGGGCCGAGTTTGCCAACCGGGCTGTGGAGGTGTCCAACAATTTGGACGAGATCATTCGGGCCATTCAGCTTTACAGCTAGTGGGCCTGGGGCTGCTGCTTGGCAAAGGGGTGAGCCGATGACCCAATGCTGTATCACGATTCATGGTGCTGCCGGGCGGATGGGCCGGCGGTTGGTGGTCCTGGGTTGGGAAGATCCTGGGGTGAGGATCGTCGGGGCGATGGAAGCTCCTCACCATCCACGACTCGGTGAAGACGCCGGGGTGGTGGCCGGAGTTGGTCCTATCGGGGTGCCCCTGGGCACGCAGCTCCCCAAGGAAACCGAAGTACTCATTGACTTCTCCGTCCCGGAAGCCACACGCGAGGTGGTTCAAGAGTGTGTGCGCCGGGGAGTGCCGGTGGTGGTGGCCACCACAGGACTGGACGAATCCGTGCAAGCCCTGCTGCACGAAGCGGCTCAGGAAATTCCTGTGCTCTATTCCCCTAATATGTCCTTGGCCGTCAATCTGACCATGAAATTGGCCCAAGTGGCCGCCCGAGCCCTCAATGACCACCCCCAAGGCGTGGATGTGGAGATCATTGAACGCCACCACCGTTTCAAGGAAGACGCTCCCAGCGGAACGGCTTTGAAGTTTGGGCAGTTGATTGCTCAAGAGATGGGCCAGCGGCATCATCAACATGGGCGTCAAGGTCGCTTGGGACCTCGGCCCAAGGACGAAATCGGCTATCACGCCGTCCGCACCGGCGACAACCCCGGCGAACACACCATCGTGTTTGGGCTCCTGGGCGAGACGATTGAGCTGGTGGTGAAGGCTACCAGTCGGGACTGCTACGCCCGAGGTGCTCTGGCTGCCGCACAGTTTTTGCGGGGCAAGCCAGCGGGGCTGTATGGGATGGAGCATGTGCTGGGTTTGGGGGGCTAGCTCATGGCGGCTCCTCCCTCGGGGCTCAAACGCCCTTGGCTCCCCCGGGCGTTTCAAGCACTGGTGTTGCTCCTGGTAGGTGGTTTTCTGGCCCAGACTCTCTGGAACCACTGGAAACAACTGGCCCCTCATGCCTGGAAAGCTCAGCCCGGCTGGCTGATCGCAGCCGGGGGCATCTACGCCTTGGGCTTGCTCCCCTGTGCTTGGTTCTGGCGCCGAGTGCTTCAGCAGTGGGGCTACCGGGTGCCTTGGACCGGGGTGCTGGGGGCTTACTATTGGGGACATTTGGGCAAGTATGTGCCGGGCAAGGCTCTGGTGGTGGTGTTGCGCACCGCAGCCTTACGGGCTTATCGGGTTCCCGTGGCCGTGGGCGTGCTGAGCGTGTTTTATGAAACCCTGACCATGATGGCCGTGGGAGCAGCGGTGGCAGTGTTGGGACTGGCCGTGGCCGGAGAGGCCCAATTGTGGCTGGTAGCCTTAGCCCTCGGATGCGCCCTGGTGGCGCTGTTGCCCACCTGGCCGCCGGTTTTTTTGCCTTTGGCCCGCTGGGCCGGAAAGCTCTCCACTGGCGAAGAACAGACGCTGCAAAACCACTTCGGCTGGCCCTTGCTGTTGCAAGGTTGGGCAGCCATGTTTTTGTGTTGGGTGGCTTTGGGAGCGAGTCTGGCCGGGGTGCTATGGGCCTTGGGCACTCCTTGGCCTGCTGATTCCTTGACCGCTTGGGCCCGAGTGATCGCCGCTTCGGCTCTGGCGGTGGTAGCCGGGTTTTTGTCGCTCCTTCCAGGAGGCATAGCCGTGCGGGAGACGGTGTTGGTGGCCACTTTGGGGCCCATGCTCTCGCCCCCGCAGGCGCTGGTGGCGGCCGTGTGGCTGCGGTTGCTGTGGCTGGTGTCGGAGCTGGGAGCAACAATTATGCTGTATGTAGCCCCACGCTGGCTCTCCCCAGGGGAAAACGATCATGCCCACCACGCCACCTGAAACCCAACTGCGGTCCCAAGCCCAGCAGCCGGTTCCTGCTCCCCCACCGCCCAGGCTCTCGGTGGTGGTGCCGGTGTTTAACGAAGAAGAAAGCCTGCCGGAGCTTTATCGGGAGCTGGACCAGGTGCGCACCGAACACGGCTACCGGATGGAAATCCTGTTTGTGGACGATGGCTCCACGGACTGCACTTGGCAGTTGATTCAGCATCTGGCCCGGCACGATCCAACGGTGCGAGGCTTGCGGCTGCGGCGCAACTTTGGCAAGGCGGCTGCCCTTCGGGCCGGGTTTGACCATGCCCAAGGCGAACTGGTGCTGACCATGGACGGCGATCTTCAGGACGATCCGGCCGAAATCCCTCGCTTTCTGGAAGCGATCGCCTCCGGCTACGATGTGGTCAGCGGGTGGAAACAGGTGCGCCGCGACCCTTGGCACAAAGTCTGGCCCTCACGCGTGTTCAACTGGATGGTCAGCCGCCTGACCGGCGTGCGGCTGCACGATCACAACTGCGGGATGAAGTGCTACCGTCGGGAAGTGTTGGAGGAGATTCATCTGTATGGGGAGCTGCATCGGTTTGTGCCGGTGCTGGCCCATGCTCGGGGGTTCCGCGTGGGCGAAATCCCCATCCGCCATCGCCCTCGGAGATATGGCAAGTCCAAGTACGGAGTCAAACGCTTCATCAAAGGCTTTCTGGACCTGCTGACCGTGAAGTTCCTGACCGGCTATGGCTATCGCCCGCAACACATGTTGGGCACGCTGGGACTGGTGGCTTTTGCCTTGGGAGCGTTGGGCCTGGGCTACTTGACCACGATGTGGTTTGTTTCCCGGGCCGATCCGGAAATGGAAGTGGTGCACTTGCATCAGCGGGCGTTGTTTTACTACTCGTTGGCCGCGCTTTTGCTCGGAGGGCAGTTGATTTCTATTGGGTTTTTGGCCGAGCTGATTACGGCTCATCATGCCCGAGCTTCGGATGTGTATTCCATCGCGGCTCGTACTCCTTCCGGCGGGGAAGAGGCTACGGAAAAATCATGAACCACGCACCAGAGAACGGTTTGCGTTGGGGACTTTACGGGCTGGTGATTGCTGCGGCAGCCGGAGTGATGGCCGGACGGTTGCTGGCCGTCAACTCCGTGGACCGCGTCCAGTTGGAACGCTACCTGTATCGCCAATATCTGCAAGGACGCCGTCAAAACTGGCAACTTCAGCGCCCTTTTCTCAGCGCCAACGATCGCAGCCGCTGGGCCACTGTTCGCGCGCTGGTGGAACACGGCACCTATGAAATCGACCGCATCATCACTGAGCCCAACTGGGACACCATTGACAAAGTTCGCCATCCCAACGCTCAAGGGGAAATGAGGTTCTATTCGTCCAAGCCACCCTTGCTAGCCACATTGGTGGCCGGGCCCTATTGGGTCATTCACCGGCTCACAGGAGCCACTTTGGGTCAGTACCCTTGGACTATCGGTCGAGGATTGCTGTTTCTGGTCAATTGGCTGCCCATGCTGGGCTATCTGGCTGTGGTGGCGTGGCTGGGCCAACGGCTCAGCCGCAGCTTGTGGACTCAGATGGCCGTGCTGGTAGCGGCCGGATTTGGCACTTTTTTGACCACCTTCGTCGTGGCACTGAACAACCATCTGCCGGCTGCCGTGAGTGTGGCAGTGAGCTTGATGATGCTTTATCGCATCTGGCACGCTCAGGGGAGGTGGCGGGATTTTTTTCTGGGCGGACTGTTTTCGGCCTTTGCCGCCGCGTGTGACTTACCGGCTTTGTCGTTTTGTGCCTTGGCCACGGCGGTGGCCGGGTGGTGTAATTGGCGTCAAGTGCTTCGGGGGTGGCTGCCCGGGGTGGCAGTGGTGGCTGTGGCGTTTTTTGGCACCAACTACCTGGCTCACCAAAGTCTCCGGCCCCCTTATGCCCATCGCCAGCCTGGGGACAACTGGTACGACTATCCTGGTTCCTACTGGCGGGAAGAAAACCGCCAAGGCATTGACCGGGGCGAGCCGTCTCGCTGGGTGTATGCGTTCCACATCACCTTAGGCCATCACGGGGTGTTTTCACTCACGCCGATCTGGGTTCTCAGTGTAGTGGGAGCCGGGATGAGCCTGCGCAGAAGGCACAGCGGTTTTGTGAGCATGTGCGGACTGATGACGCTTGTGCTGTTGGTGGTGGTGTTGGGGTTTTACATCGCTCGGCCCCAGATGGATCGCAACTACGGAGGCATGACCTCGGGGTTTCGTTGGGCGTTTTGGCTCATTCCGCTGCTGCTGGTGTGTTCGTATCCGGCTTTGGACTTCCTGGGTCAGCGGCGTTGGGGGCGATGGCTGGTTGCAGCCCTGCTGGCCCTCTCGGCCCTCTCGGCCAGCTATCCCACCTGGAACCCCTGGGTGCATCCGTGGATTTATCGGGCCTTGGAGCACTGGGGCTGGCTGGGCTGAGCCGGTGGGATATTGGGGCGTGGGTGGAGCAAGCAGCAAGCACCCAGCGGTAAGCGATAAGTGCAAGTGGCGAACGGGGAACCACGAAAAAGCAACCGGTGAGACTGTAGCTTTGGCCGGGGGAGTGGAGTTGAGTGGACGCGCCTCCACTTGCACCTAAGCGCCGAAATAAGCCCCGGCGCCTATTTCCACGCGCCGTAGCCCACCAAGTTGCAAGCCGCACACCGCAGTTAAATCATCGCCTCGGCAAAAGCTTCTCGTAGTGCCTCCAGGGCTTGGCTCCCTTGTTGGCGATGCACCACCACATTGACCCGAACCTCGCTGGTGCTGATCATCTCAATGTTGATG
>JAJRRR010000042.1 GCA_024279285.1 Planctomycetota bacterium | reverse complement strand
TGTGGTTCCGCCGCGATCCCCACTTAGCCTGGGGCTTCTACGGCCATCGGCTCAGGCTGTATCGCTCCACCCAGCCTCATCGGGGCTTTTCTCTGCTGCTGCGTATGGCCCAAAGCCGACCTGAGGGCTTTTTCGTTTTTACCAGCAATGTAGATGGGCACTTTCAAAAAGCAGGGTTCCCGGAGGAGCAGGTGGTGGAGTGCCACGGGTCCATTCATCACATGCAGTGCGTGGAGCCATGCAGTCAGGCCATTTGGTCCGCCAGGGGGTTTGATCCCCGGGTGGACGAGCACACGCTTCGGCTCCAGGGCCCCCTGCCGCGGTGCAAGCGCTGTGGAGGGCTTGCCCGACCTAATGTGCTGATGTTCAACGACTGGGACTGGGTTCCCGACCGCACCCAGCAGCAGTGGGCCCGCTACCAGCAGTGGTTTGCGGGTCTTACAGAGCCTCCCGTAGGAGTGGAGATAGGAGCTGGCACGGCGGTGCCCACCGTGCGGGGGCAGTTGGAGCGGGACTGCGGCTTTGTGGTGCGGATCAATCCCCGGGAGCATCAGATGCCCTCTCGTGGGATATCGCTTCCGATGAGGGCCCTGGAGGCTCTGGAGCATTTGGCTGATCTGCTGGGCTTGAGTGGTTTGGCGTAGGAGGTTTTTCGCCACCGCCGAGTCGCCGGATGCGGCGAATCAGCACCGGCTGGCGGGGCACATGGTCCATTTGTTCCCGAAGGGCCTGGGCTTGTTGCACCCCTGGCCCTCCGTAGCGACGCACTTCTTGAGGGCCGGTCTCCACCTGGGAGATTCGCTCCACCACCTCCATCCCCTGTACCACGCGCCCAAATACACAATAGCCGTACTCCTCGGGAGAGTTCCCTTGGTGGTCCAGGTGGGGGTTGTCGGCCAGGTTGATGAAAAACTGGCAGCAGGCGCTATCGATCACCTGGGGATCGCGTGCCATGGCCACCGTGCCCCGAAGGTTTCGCAATCCGTTGTCGGCCTCATTGCGGATGGGCACGCCCGAGGGCTTCTCCACCAACCGGGGCGTGAACCCTCCGCCGAGGATCACATAGCCCGGAATCACCTGGTGGAAAATCGTCCCGTCATAAAAGCCCCGGTCCACCAGTTCCAAGAAGTGCTGTACCGTAAGCGGGGCGTGCTCCGGATCAAGTTCTATCACGAAGCTCCCTAGCGAAGTTTCCACCACCACGCGAGGGTTGCCCGAGGGGGCTAAGTTCACAGGCTCTGTCTGCGACGGCGTGGACGAGGGGCTTGGGGAATCCTGCGGCACTTCGGACCGGGGGGTTGCGGAGGACTGGGTCGGCGTGCCCTGTTGTCCGCAGCCTGCTGCCGCCAGCAGAAACACCCACACCAGTCCAATGCGTCCTGCTAGGTTCATCGCTCCCTTGGACCCAGGGGGAAAGGACTTTGGCCTCGGCCCTATGATCTTCTCCCAAAAGGCCCCCAAGGGGCAATGCCGATTTGAGGGCTTTCTTCAGCGGGAAGGGCGTCCGGAGCTGCTCGTGGCCGAAATGGCCTCTGCATAGAGCAGCTCCCCCGTGCGGCCATCGTAATACTGGAACACCACCTGCGGACGCTCAAACGCCACCCAACGCACATCGCCAGGGAACCGAGGATTGTTGAACACATTGTTCACTTGCACCACGCAATAGACGGGATGCTGGAGGTAGCGACGGGGGATGTCGTTGAGAAAGTAGGTGGACCAGCGGATTTCGCACTCTCGCGGGCCGGAGCGAAACCGCCCGGTGGCCGGTCGGTCCCCTTCGTCGGTGTAGTAGTGGTTGTTGGAGTTGTGAGGGCCAGAGGCGAACTCCCACACCCGAGGTGTGATGCGAATCACAAAGCTGTTGTGCAGGTCTCCGGTGAGCACAAACACCGGTCGGCCCAAGGAGTCCCAAAACCGGATCAACTTCTCCCGCTCGTCCAGGAACACGGTCCAGGCGTCGTCTTTGTTGTGCACGCGGATTTTCCCGCCTCCTACATGCGGAATCATAAAGTTCACACTGGAGACGACGAAGAAAAAGTCCGCGTCGCTTTGCCGCATGTGGCGCATCAGCCACTGGCGTTGGGCCTCTCCAAGCATGGAGAGCCCGGGCTTGTCCGGGTGGCGGACATCATGCATCTGGCGGTGGGTTCGGGTGTCCAGACAAAAGAAATGGCAGTTGGCCACGCGGAACTGATAATAGGAGCGCCGACCGATGGAATAAGCCGCCTCGGCAGTGGCCCGAGCCGGTGGCCAGATCAACAGCCGATGCTGATCCAGGACTTTCTCGATCCGATACACCCCAGCATTGGGATTGCCCGGGGGCTCTTCGTCCAGCCGGTTGTCGTTCACTCCGGCGGTGGAGGTGCCCCAGTGCACATGCAAGTTGGCTGCTTGGCTCAGGTCCAGCTTGGTGAAATCGGCTTCTGGGTCCACGAGGACTTGGGAACCTCGGGTCAGTTGGGCGATGCCAAAGTGGATGCCTTGGGTGAACTCCACCGGATTGCTCCAGCCCAGGTAGTCGTACCACGCTGCCAAAGCAATGTCCCGAAACACCGCACGGCGGTCCACCAGCCCTGGCGTCCCGGCTCCCCAAACATCGTTGAGAATCTCGTGGTCGTCGAAGGTGAAAAACGCCGGCATGTGGCGGTGGAAACGGGCCAGAGCCTTGCCACGGCTCAGATACACTTTGTAGTTCTCCCACACGCCCACGATAGTCGGAGCAATGCGGACCACTCGGGGCAGTTCTTCCGGGAGCAGACCCATTCGGGCACGCCATCGGGAGCGAGGAAAGTCCCGATGGTCTTCATACAGCCAGTCGCCGTTGAAGATCGTAAAGTAAGAGCGCCCGTAGAGCTTTCGGAGCATGGTGCGTAGCGTGGGCAGCTCAGGTCCGGCCCCTTGGTTGGGCGTCTGGTTGTTGCCGCAGCCGAACTCAAAGCGGAAGTTGAACAGCCCTCGGGGATTCCAAGGTTCGTTGCGGAAGTCTTCCGGGTCCGGGAGGGTGAAGAAGGAGCCTTCGGTGCCCGGGATGGGTGTGCCATCGGCTTGGCAAAGCTGGTAAAAATACTCGGTGTTGCCCCGAAGTCCTCGCACCAGCACCCAACCGGTGCAGTCGTCTTCCAGTCGGGTGCGAACCACGGGAGAGAAATGCTCCATGCGGTCGGCGCGCAGGCCATAGCGCACCCGAAACTCCCCCGGAGCAGAGGTGCGGGCCCAAACTCCTACTTGATGTGCCGTAAGCCGCCCCAACATCGGCCCGTGCGTAATTTGCACTTCCTGCCCCCAGGCCATGGCGCAAATTCCCACCAGCACCAGCCATCCGAACCGGGACATGGCGTTCACCTCCAGGTGGTAGAGGAGCGAGTCTTGCTGCGATGCTAATTCTCCGCTGGCCCGGAGGCAAACCTTCCCTGTGGTTTTGCTCCAGGGTGTGCGTTATGCTCAAGACCTCGGGTTTCACATGTGGTGTGGGAATCGGTGCGATGATCCGCGTGGAGCATCAGGCTTTGCAGCGTTTTGCTACCCAGTTGCTTCAAGCCGGAGGGGTTCCGCCGCAAGAGGCCCAAATCGTGGCCCAAAGCCTGGTGGAAGCCAATCTCTGTGGGCACGATTCGCACGGGGTGATGCGGATTCCTTACTACTTGGAGGAGATTGGCCAAGGGAATGTCCGACCAGGGGCTCCGCTGGAGGTGTTCTTGGACCGTCCCGAAGCCGTCGCGGCCGATGCCCATTGGGGACTGGGCCAAGTGCAGGCCCGACGCTTGATGCAGATGCTTATCCAGCGAACCCAAGAACACGCAGTCTGCGTAGGCACCCTGGTTCACTGTGCCCACATTGGTCGTCTGGGTGAGTATTGTCAGATGGCCACGCAGCAGGGTCGGGTGGCCATGGTGGTGGCCAACACGCATGGGGCCACGCGACGCGTGGCTCCCCCGGGAGGCACGGCTCCACGGTTGGGCACCAATCCGATCGCTTTTGGGATACCTACTTCGGGAGAGCCGATCCTTTTGGACTTTGGCACCAGTGCCACGGCCGAGGGCAAGGTGCGGCTGCGACGCATTGCCGGCCAGGAGTGTCCACCTGGGTGGCTCTTGGACCCCCACGGCCAGCCCACCACCGATCCTAATGTCCTGTATGGCGACCCTCCCGGCACCATCCTGCCCATGGGTGGGCCGGGGCAGACCTACAAAGGGTTTGGCTTGGCGTTAGTGGTGGAGGTGCTTGCTGGGGCCCTTTCCGGAGGGGTGACCAGCCGCCCCCAGCCCCCCAACCAAAAGGGCAACTGCGTGTTCATGCTAGTGCTGAATCCGCAACACTTGGGCCGAGGCCAAAACCACTTTGCCGCTGAGGTGGGCCAATTGGTGGAGTTTGTCAGGGATTGTCCTCGGGCTCCGGGGGTGGAGCAAATCCTCCTGCCCGGAGACCCGGAGCGCCTCACCCGACAAAAACGCCTCCAGGAAGGGGTCCCCTTTGATCCGGGCAACTGGCAAGCCCTGCTCCAACTGGCCCAACGCTTGGGGGTAGAGCCTCCGCAAGGGGGCTGAGAACGGTTGGGTCTGCGTCGTCGGGAGGCTTGTTCACCAGATAAGGAAGTTCTCGTAGGAGATCGTTTCTCCCTCGGGCAGGTGGGGTAGTTTTTCCTCGAGGGTGCCTTTTATGCGGCGGAGATATTCCTCTTTGAAGATGACAAAACCATTCTTCAATTCGGTGAAATTGGCACGAAACGCCCTGAGGAGAGATTGGCACTTTTCCTTGGTTTTTTCCCGTGTACGGGGGCTGGTGATTTTGTTTTGAAGGTCTGTGGCGTCCACCACGAGGTAGGGCACTTCAGCAGCCAAGTGGGCCAGCTTTCTCTGTCGGGAAGTGAAGCGACGCTGGGAGGCTTCTCGGCGATAAGAGACCTTTTTGATCTGAATGGCCACTTTTTTGTTTTTGAGTGTCACAATACCATCCACGCCGATGAAGTCCCACTCCGGGGTGGAGGCAATTTTCTCTGAAAACAGGGAGTTCCAGAGATATTGAAAGTGGAATTGAGTCAGCAGAGACATCCAGATTCGATACAGGCGGGCTCGGAATCCTTCTTCCACAAATTGTATCGAACAGCCATAAAAGTACTTTTTCATGAACCGGTAAATTGGATCTATGGAGTTCTCCCGCCACAAGGAAAAAAGTTCGTCGTAGTCTAGGAAGTCCGTGTTCGCCCAATAGTGATCATAGATGATTTCCAGGGGCAGTAGCTCACGGGGGAGGTTTTGTTCTACGGTTTTGATATGCCGTAAGTGAGAGTATTCCTTCAAATTATGGCATCTCAAGAAGTGTTCAAACTTTTGAAGATCTTGGGTCCAGGATCTTGTCATGAGGTGATCTCCTCTAGACGTTTCCACTCTTCCCAGGTAGGGATAGGTAAAAGTTCAAGTTGTGTAATGTTGAAGTGATAGGTCACTTCCCGAAAGACATCTTTGATGTAGCGCTTAAGAAGTGGAGAATTGAGATATTGAACAACCTCTTGGTCGGTCAGGTCGAAGCGACGATTGGTGAGCGTTCTTTTTCTTAAAAGGTGGTAAACATCGCCCATCCAGGGATAGGCTTTATCGTCATACGCAGCCCCCAGTCCCCCATCGCCGCGAAAGCCCAGGCCCACGACGATGTGTGGCCTGTCAAAAAAACTTCTTAGGACCGTTTTGTCTTTTTCTCGTATCCAATAGCCGGACAAAGGCTCGTAGCAGACTCGGTTGATTTTCAGATTTTTGCCATTAAGCACCGGCAAAAGGCCGGCGGATTTTCCTTCTGGCGAGGAGACGATTTTAGGGCACCGCCGGATTTCAGGAGTGCGAGGCGAGATTCGAATTTGAAAAACTTCTCCAAGGCGGAAGCTGCAAATGCGGTCCACCTGCCGAGAAAACGCGGAAGAAAACAGGATCTCCTCCCCCTGCCACCGGGGGTTGGCCGCAAGAGGGCTCTTGTGGCCATAGTCGTAAAGTTCAAAGGTGTTCTTCTGTTCATCTTTCGTGAATTTTAGAACCACAGTGGTGACATCGGCTTCTGGGCGAAAGACTTCAGGGCCCATGTAAATAATCTCGCACTGCCCACTTTCGGCCAGAAACT
>JAJRRR010000041.1 GCA_024279285.1 Planctomycetota bacterium | reverse complement strand
CAGCGATCCGGACACCGCCGCCTCTATCCTCAAAGGCTGGATTTCCAGTGCCCTGAGTTCCTAAGCAACCCGGCAACGACGATCCTGACAGCTTGAGCGTATGGATCCCCTGAAAAAAGCCGCTTTGGTGCTTTCGGTCCTGGATGAGCATTTGGCTCAAGCCCTGCTGGAACAACTCCAGCCGCAGGAAGCGGAACTGGTGCGCCGGGAGTTGGGTGCTTTAGACTCCGTTTCCCCTCAAGAGCGCCAAGCGGTGTTGGAGCAGTTTGTGCTGGGGTGCCGTCGTGCCCAGCAGGAGCAACGCTCAACCCAGTCGTTTGCCAAAGCTCCTCCTGGCTCGGGTGGCGTTGCAGATTCCTTGGGCTCCCGGGCTGGGGTGAGCTTGGAGTTGCAAAACTCTCCCCGGCCAACCTCGACCACCGGGTCAGCTTCCCCAAGCCTGAATACGCTCAACCAGGTGGAGCCGCAGCGTCTGGCCCAGGCGCTTCAGCAAGAACGGGCCCAAACGGTTGCCTTGGTCCTGGCACACTTGCAACCGGCTCATGCCGCACAGGTGCTGGCTCACTTTTCTCCGCGTCTTCAGGCCGAAGTGCTGCGCCGCATGGCCCGACTGGAACACATTGACCCAGAGGTCCTGCAAGCAGTGGAGCAAGGGCTGTGCCAGCGTTTGGAAGCTCAAGTGGGCGTAAGTCCACCCAGTTTGCGAGGCACGGACCTGGTGGCCCAGGTGCTGCACGCTGCTCCTCGCCAGGTGGAACAACAACTGCTGGAGAACCTGGATCGCTACCATCCCCAATTGGCTCAGCAGTTTCCCAGGCGCAAGCTGGAGTTTGACCACTTGGCCTGGCTTCCGGCGGCTTGGGGGGCCGTGATCGTGGAGCAGGTGGGAGTGGAAGTGCTGGGCTTGGCCTTATTGGACACAGCCCCAGCGTTACAAGATCGGTTCCGTTTGTGGCTTTCGCCCCAGCAACGCAAGCAAATTGAGGCTTTGTGGGAAGATCCGGGCCCTTTGCCCCTGGAAGACATCGCCGGTGCCAAACGACGAATCGTAGAAGCAGCTTTGGAGCTGGAGCGAGTGGGCAAAATCCGTTTGGACCAACTTCCTAAACTCCAAGCGGCTTAGCAGTGGCAATTGCAGCGCGTGTTGTTTTCCCCGGTGAGCCATGCCTGTGATCAAACACCAAGAGGCGCGAACCCGAGGTGCTCGCCCTTTTAGCTTTCAGGACCTGGAGGCCCAGGCCCAAAAGTATCTGGACCAGGTCCGCCAACAGGCCCGACAAATCCTTCAGGACGCCCAGCGTCAGGTGGCCACGCAGCGCGCCCAACTAGAAGCCCAAATCCGCCAAGAGCTTCAACAGCAGTTTGCCCAACAGGTGGCCCAGGAAGTTCAGACCCAAGTGGCCCAGCGAATCCAGTCCCTCCTGCCCGCCTTGGAACAAACGGTAGAAGAACTCCGCCTGGCCCGAGGCCAATGGCTCCAACACTGGCAGCAGAACGCTTTGCAACTTGTGGTGGCCGTGGCCGAGAAGGTCATTCGCCAGCAGCTTCAGCACCAGCCCCAAATTGCTCTCACCTGGTTGCAGGAAGCCCTGGAGCTTGCCGCCGGTTCGCCTCAGGTCCAAGTGCGCATGCATCCTCAGGATTTGGACTCCCTGGGCCAAGAAGCCCAACGACTGGCTCAAACCATCCTGCCCAGTGCCCAAGTGCAATTCACGGCCGATGACGCTTTGGAGCCGGGAGAGGTAGTGGTTCGCACCGCTTGGGGCGAAGTGGACCAGCGACTGCAAACCCAACTCCAGCGCATTGCCGAAGAACTCAGGTAATCAAGAATCCCGAAGGCATGTCGCTTGCCGGGAGAAAAGGGCTTCCCTTTGCGAAAGCCGAACAACTTTTTCCGGTTTTTTTCAACAGCAAGACGATCTTTCGCAAGGGAGCCGAGCACTTAAGGAACGGCGGCTTGGGCGGCCTGTCGGGCTCGCCGCTCAATCTCTTGAGCCAAAGCCAGTTGAGTTTGCCGATACACTTTGGCCAGTCGGGCGTTTTGTTGGAGCAGAAGGGTTCGGGCGGCAGAGTAACGGCGCAATCGTTCCTGAAGTTCCTGAAGCACCTGTTCAACCACTGCCACCTCTTGTCGCAGGCGCTGGTTCTCCGGCATAAGACGCTGGCTGAGGAGTTCTTCTCGGGCGTCAATTTGCTGCTGGGCCGACTGGATGGCTTGTTGCAAGTAAGTCAGGTAACGCTTGGCCCGCTGCACCTTGTCTTCCCACACCGGCAACTGCCGGTCCAAATCGTCAAACAAAGTGGCATAGTCCCGAAGCGGACGCCGATATTCCCGACGCACCAGGATTGCCAGTTCTCGGGCTTGCAAGAGCTGCTGAGCAGTATCGGGAAAGAACCAATACACTTGATCCTTGACGGCCAAGGAAGGATTCAGCTTCAGCAACCGCAGCAATTGTTCTTCCTGAGGGGTCAAATCGTCGGCGTCTTTGAGAAAACGCACATACACGCGCATACGCTCCGGGGGCACATCGGCCGTGTCGTCCAGTTCTTTACCGTCGCGGAGGTACTCGTTGAGCGAGGCTTCAAAGAAAGGCCGAGCTTTGGGGTTGTTGGGCACGGGGAACAGTTGGCGAATCCGTTGCTCATCGGCTCCAGCAAACGCATCCTCGCGGTCCACCGGCAAGGTCTCGCGAATCTCCAGAATGCCATCTCCGCTGACCACATAGTTCCACAACCACTGGGGCAGTCGCCGGGTCGGACGGAGCACCACATTGGGAGCATCTGGATTGTCCGGATCGGGGGCCCCGGTGGCCGTGACAATGTACTCCCCCAAATAGTGAGGCCCGTTGACCTGAAACAAATACACCACCTGATTGGCTTTCAGCCCGGGGGGATTGGGCTCCTCCACTCGCAGGCCCACATCTTGCGTATTGGCATCCACTCGCTTCCGCACACACTGAGGCCACACTTGGCCACGCAGAGCAAACACTTTTTCCAGCTCCTCCCGAAGCTGGGCCACTTCGCGCTTCAGTTGATCAATCTGCTGTTCTTTTTGGAAAATGGCTTGTTGGTATTTCACATAGGGGGTGCGCCATGCGTCCCAGGTCTTCAGCGTGCGCATGGACAAATAGGTCAAAGCGAGCGTGGTGGGAAACAACAAAAACAGAAAGACCTTGCTGGCAGTGCTCATCGGAAAAGTTCCCCACGCGGCGGTTCGGCTGGAACCTCACCCCTGGGACATGCATGGACAAACAGCGACAACTTCTAAGTTGATCATAGGCAGCCGCAAAAGGGAGTGTCAAGTTTTTGAAGAGCTTGGCTTTGCGTTTCTCGGAATAACAAACCCCGCCGGAACCAAGGTTTGCTCATGCGTTGGGCACTCCAGAGTGTTTCCTGGGTGCTGCGGGAGCGGTCAAGGGGACCGAAGTCTCGTGGCGGATTGTCCCAGAAGGGCTTGAAGCAGGTGCGGTTTGCGCTCAGCACGGCAGGGGGTAAAATTGCCGCTT
>JAJRRR010000003.1 GCA_024279285.1 Planctomycetota bacterium | reverse complement strand
TACAGGGCCTTGAGCACCGCCCCTTGCCCCGGCCGACTCACCGGCGGAAGCTCCTCTCCGGCCAAGGGCGAGACTATCCCCCCTACCGCCAGCAAAACAAACGCCACTCGCAGCATGGTACTCTCCTCGTTGAGTCATTCGTGTTGCAAACTTTGCTCTTTTGTAGAATACCCTCGCCAGGGAATCAATGATAGACAGTACCACAGGCTTCCAAGTGGTCGGAAAAGGCTTGACTCATATAACTTCCGCCCAATGGGGGATTGCCAATTTCCCGGAAACATTTCCGAAAGCTCAGAATACCACTCACTCCCCCTGCAACACCAGGCAACTTAGCTCCGGGGGGCAGAGCACCCGTAGGGGAAACACGCCGGAGATTCCGCGGCTGACATGCATCACGCATCGGCGATGTTGAAACACGCCGCTTGCGAACCAAGTGCCGTAGCGGCTGGGAGCCACCAAGGGTCCAAGCACCGGAAAGCGGATCTGCCCGCCGTGCAGATGTCCGGCCAGAACCAGCCGATAGCCGTTCCTCGCTGCCCAGTAGAACTCATCAGGGCTATGGGAGAGAAGCAGGCCGAGGGTATCCTTGGAGTGGGGAGCCGGTTCAGGACGCGGTCCAAACCACGGCCACGCCGAGCCGGCCAAGAGGATCTTGCCGCCGTTGTACGAAAGCAAAACCTGTTTCCCCACTAAGCACTTTGCTCCCGGAGTGGACTCCACGGTTTGTCGCAACCGGCGTTGGCACACGCGGCGATCGTGATTTCCCCACACCACCCAGGTCCCCAGGGAAGCTTCCCATTGGGTCAAAAGCTCTGCCAACCAAGGCAGATAGTCGGCCTTCTCCACCAGATCGCCAGTCAGAACTACCAAGTGGGGCTCCAACTGCTGGACACATCGGCCCAGGCAGAGAAAGTATTCCCGAGGCACTCCGCCCCAAAGGTGCAAGTCCGACAAATGAACCACCCGAAGATGGTGCAACGGTTCCGGCAGTCCAGGCACGGCCAAGTGTTTTTCGTTCACTTCCAGGTCAAGCATTTGATTTCCTGGCAAGCGAAGCAGGTGTTGTTTGAAGACCAACCCCAAGCCCGAGCGGTTGGTTTTCTGCGAGCGGCTTTCCTGCGGCCAGGGGAGCAAGGGGCGGTGGTAGTGCAGGAGCTTTTGCCGTCGGAGGGCTTGGGGCGGCAAGGTGCATCGGACCCAAGCCCAACTCAACACTGTCTTCACGGCCCAAAAAACACAAAACAGCCCATACCATCCCCACCCACCGGCTGCAAACCCGCTTTCCCAAACAGGCTTAAGATAGGCTTTCCAATCAGTCGCCGGTTCCCGGAACAGCATCCATGCCCACAACCCTGGTCCCAACAGCGCCATCCCTTGGGCCAGCAGCGAGACGGCTTGCACCACCGGTCGGGGCCAAGCGGTGGCATGAGCTGCGTTGCTTACTCGGAGCCACCAGGCCATGTGCCCTGCGGCCGCCACTGCTGCCCATGCCCACCACCAAGGGCCCACCTCTGCTTCTCCCAATCATGCGTTTGGCAACTGACGCAGTTGCCGCCATTACCCCCTGTGAGCCGAAGGTTTTTTTGGGTGAAGAAGACAAGATGCCACCGATGTCCCGAGGGAATCAAGAGGAGACCTGAGCCGCCTGGTGGCGCAGAACCATCCGGCCCACCGTCTCCAGCAACTGATCTACCCGAAACGGCTTATAGAGCACGGCTTTCAGCCCGGCTTGTCGGGCTCGCACGATGGAATGGGTTGGATCGTACCCGAAACCGGTCATCAACACCAGCGGCACCGGGTCAATGATCTCCTTCAGGGCACACATCAGCTCGTAGCCGTTCATGTCTGGCAGGCGAATGTCGGCGATGATGCAGTCGTAGCCTCGGGAACCGGAGAGGTTGCGCACCATGCGTAGGGCTTCCTTTCCCCCTCGGGCGGTTTCCACCACGCATCCGTAGCGTTCCAGGAGCTGATGGGCGGCGCTTCGGACGGCTTCATCGGCGTCGGCCACCAGCACTTGGCGTCCGCGAAGTTCAGGATGCGGATTTTTTGCCTGCCAGCGGTGGACTTGAGGAGGCAGTTGGGTCATCTCCTCGCCCACCTTCTGGATCAAGGTCTTTACTTCCCGGGCGTTGGCGGCGATGCGTTGCAAGCGTTGGACCACTTCGGGATCGTGGCCGATGTACTGTTCAATCACATTGACCGCGTCGTTGAGGATTTCGTCAATCGGCAGAGCTACAGCGGCAAAGGTAGCTTCGGTCTGGCGCTGAGCGGTGGAGGCTTTTTCTGCGGCCAGCAACTCCAGAGTGTTCAGCGCCATGGCCACATCTCGGGAAAAGATTTCCAGAAACTGCAGATCGCTTTCGTCAAAAGCACGGGGCTTGGGACTTTCCACATTAAAGGTGCCGATCACTTCATCATGGAGCACCAGCGGCACTGTCATGGAGCTTTTGGCTCCCTGGGCTCCCGGCAGATATAGGGGGTCCTGTTCGGTGTTTTCACACAAATAGCTTTTTCCGGTGGCTGCGACGAATCCGGTCACGCCGTTTCCTTCGGCTTTGGCAAACAGTTCCCGTTTGGCCGCCTCAGGGTCCATGCCCACGCTCAGCAGCAGTTCCAGCCGTCCGGTGCGTTTGTCCAGCAGGCGGATTTCCACCGTGTCGTAGTGGAGCAGGTCCTGGGTGTAGTGGATAATTTTGGCCTTGAGCAGCTCGATGCGCTCTTGGACGGATAAGTTGAGGTGTTCTTCGGGTTTGAGATCGGCCAGGTCAATTCCGGCCCGATGGATGGCCTCCAACTTCTGCTGCTGAAGCACCTGCTCGGTGACATCGTGCAGGGTGAGGATAATGTGCTTGGGCGGAGAATTGCCGCGGCTGAACGCCCGGGCGTGCAGTTGCAGATAGCGTCCTTGGCCGGTTTTCAGCACCGAGTGGCTGGAGCTTCGGGTGCTTAATGCGGTATGCAGGGGACAGAAATCCGGCCCAATGATCTCCGGAGAACCCAGTGCCCGATAAAAGTTCTTCCCCTGAGGATCTTCCTGGCACCAGTTGCGAAAGTGCTCGTTGGCCCAAAGTACCGTGTTGTTGCGGTCCAGCAGGACCACTCCCTCGGGCATGCAGGTGAGCAGAAATTGGGCCTGAAACATCTGCCCCAAAGGAAAAGCCTCCGAGTGAGGATCGGAGGCTATGATCACGGTGTCGTATTTTTCTGAACACAAACTTTCTAGGGCTTCTTCGGCAGTGGATACCACTTTCACTTGACCCCACTGCCGGAGCTGCTGGAGTTGACCGTCGGGGTCGGGCCCAGGGGATAGGTACAGGATCCGCTTGGCCAAAGTCGCTTACTCCCAGTGCTGCCGGTGCCTTCCTACTCTGCTCCACTGAAATTATAGAACGCCGTGGCGGACGGAACAACAAGGACTGGTGTTGTCCCTTTTCGGCTCGTGAGTCCAAGAGCTTCAACTTTTGGAACACAGAGCCTCCTTTTGGTATCCTCCGGCGTGGTGGGCCGGAGAATGGAAAGCTTTTGCTGACTTTCCCACGGCAATTGCAACCCCGTCAGGGCTGAAGTACACTGCTGCCACAGGGGCCGGTCCACAACGAAATGGCTTTCTGGGACCACTTAGGGCGCGTGGCTGCACAGGGTAGTTCCGCCTGATGCACTTTCAAGTCGTTCCGTCGCAGTGGGTTGATCCGGAGCTTCTTCGCTGCGCGCATGTGACCGGGCCGGATCACTATTCGTGGAAAAGCACTCTTCATTGGGACGGACAGGTGCTTCGGGTGGAGCGGGTCCCGGCCGAATCGGGTTTCTTTCACTTTTTGGCAGATGTGCCGGGTTGGGGACGAACCCTCCTGGGCACCGCCTGGCTGATGGAACGCCCCCGACCCTACCACCTCCAAGTGGAACTGGCCCGAGGACACCTCCACGCGGTACGAAGCCAGTACCAGGAGTGGGCGGGATTGGGGCTTCGGGTGCGACAAAAGTGTCTCCGAATGCTCCAAGAAGCCCTGGTCCTTTTGCGCGAAGCGGTTTTTTCTTCCCCGGAGGAAAAGTCCGGCCGGTGTGCTCTGGGATCCCTGAAAGCCTCGCTGCAAGCCGGCCAACTGCTGGTGGAGAGTTTTGCCAAACAGGCTTTTGCGGCTCGGCTCCGACAAGGAGACACGCCTACACCCTGGCTGGGTATCCACCTGGAACAAGTCGTTCCTCAAGGAGCCTTCGGGCAAAGTCTGCAAGATGTGTTCCACATGGTTCAGGTGGCTCTCAACTGGCGCAGCGTTCAGCCCAGCGAAAGACGCTTCCACTGGGAAGTGGCCGATTCGCAGATTCGCTGGGCTCATCAGCACCATGTGGGTTGTGTGGCTGGGCCATTGATTAGCTTCCACCCGCAAGGGATTCCCGACTGGCTGGCCCCTTGGCACTCGGAAGTGCAGTCGCTTCGGGAGTTGGTGGCTCAGTATGTCCATCAAGTAGTAAGCCGTTTTCGGGGGCGAGTGGGCCTGTGGCACTGTGCTGCTCGGGTCAATACCGAGTGCCACCTGGGATTGAGCGAAGAGGAGCAAATGGTATTGGCGGCTCGGGCTGTGGATGTGGCTCACGCCCTGGATCCGGAAACCCCCGCTATTGTGAGCTTTGCCCAACCTTGGGCCGAATACATGGCCCAACGCGATGCCGAGCCCCCGTTGTACCTGGCCGACATGATGATTCGCGCAGGGGTGCCACTTTCGGGCATTGGGCTGGAGATCAACTGGGGTTATTGGGGAGCCACCTTGCCTCGGGACCTGATCGCTCTGAACCGGCTGGTGGACCGCTGGAGTCTGTTGGGAGTGCCGCTGTATGTGTTTCTGACCGCTCCCAGCCAGTTGGGCCAGGACCCCCTGGCTGCCCAATCCGCCGAAGTGCTGCTCCGCAACGCCCAAGGCACTTGGGAACCGGAGGACCAAGCCCAATTGATGCACGATGTGGTCTCGCTTCTGCTGGCCAAGCCGATGGTCTATGGGGTCTGCTGGAACCAGCTTCAAGACAATGCTCCGCACTTGTATCCGTTTGGGGGAGTAGTGGATCACCAAGGCCATCCCAAGCCCCTGTGGCGCCGGTTCAAACAAATCCGTCGCCGTTATGCCCTGGCTCTGGGCTC
>JAJRRR010000040.1 GCA_024279285.1 Planctomycetota bacterium | reverse complement strand
TGGCTATGCTCCTGCTCACCGGGGGCATGACCGCAATGACCGAACTGACCAGCAACTTGGCCAGTGTGCAGATTTGGCTTCCCATCGTGGCCGAAACTGCCACAGAGCTGGGAACCGATCCCCGATTGTTCCTGATGCCCATTACCTTGGCTGCAAGCTGTGCGTTTATGCTGCCAGTGGCCACTCCGCCCAATGCCATCGTGTACGGTTCGGGCCAAGTGAGCACTCGGGACATGATCAAAGCCGGATGGTGGCTCAATCTGGCCGCAGTGGTGGTGATCACCGGAGTGTTTCGCCTGCTGGGCACTTGGTACTTGGGCATAGAGCCCAGCCATGTTCCGCCTTGGGCCGCTAGGCCACAAGCCATGCATCTCCTGCCCTAAAACCGAGCATTGTCGGTTTCCCACGCTGGGTTGGCTCTTGGGTGCTTGGGGCTTTGATAGAAAACGCTTCTCAAAAGCACTTCCTTCTTTGGGCCATGTTAGAGGTTTTGGATTTCAATAGCAGCGCTTCGGCTAAGCATGTGAACTGGGGTTGACTGCGTGTTCCAACAACCATCGTCGCAGCAAGTCCAGGGCGTTTTTGGCTGTCCGCGGGGCTCGCACCTGCGGATGTCCACTCCAGCGGAGTTCCCGGTTCTGACAACCTTCAAGAGTGCACAAGTGCAAAAGGACCTTTTCAGGTCCACACTCGGAGCCGGCAGGGATCACCGGACCTACCACCAGGGCCAAATCGGCGTGCTCTTGGGCGCAGAGCTGCTGGCCCAAGTGGTGCAACTGCTCGGCGGCAAGTGGGGCCGGGAAGCGACTGCGAGGCCAGACAACTCCGGCCCGATACACATCTGGCGAACCTGGAACCTCGCTCAGCCACTTGGCCAAAAGCCCACCTGAGCTGCATTCCAAGCTGGTTAGGGTGCGTCCCTGGCGGACCAACTCCCGAACCACCACATCCTGAAGCTCCTCCTGGTCGTAGCCGAAAATCCAAGGACCAAGCTGTTGATGGACCCGTTCCCACAAGGGCTTGATCGTCTGATGGCAACTGGATTCATCCGGGCCGTGGGCCCGAAGATGTACACTGATCGTGGCTTCCGAGACGGTGATGCTTACCTGGGGATTGTCTCTTTGTTGGAAAAGGCCCGGTACCCGAGCTTGCACATCGGACTCTCCCAATCCAAACAACTTGATGGTTCGGCACACCCAAGTACCTCGGACTACCTGATGCACCGTGAGAAGCTTTTGTACTTGGGGCCACATCTCGTGCACTTCTGCAGGGACACCAGGGAGAGCGAAAATCCATGCCCCATGGCCTTCTTGTTCCCAACTCATGGCCACCCCTGGGGCGGTGCCGTGAGGGTTGTTCAGGGCTTGGGCTCCTTGGGGCAGAAAAGCTTGGCGGCGATTTTGTTCCGGCACCGGACGCCCCCGACGACGAAAAAGTTCCTGAATCTGTTTCCACAAAACCGGATGAAACTCCAAGGGGCGTCCTGCGGCTTGGGCCAGAGCTTCCCGGGTCAGATCGTCTTCGGTGGGACCCAGCCCCCCGGTCAACACCACCACTTGAGCCCGACGCACGGCCTGAGCTATCGCTCCGGTCAAGTCCTCCAACCGATCGCCCACGGTGGTGTGCCAGCGCACCTGCACGCCCAACTCCCCCAAACGACAACTGATCCACGAGGAGTTCGTATCCACCCGCTGCCCATTGACAAGCTCATCGCCAACCGCGATCACTTCGGCAAAAACTGAATCGCTCACGGCAGGACTCCTTGCCCTGGGAACTTTCGCCATGGACAAAAATTAGAATTTTCCGGAAACCAGCAAACTTAAAGTGTCCCAAACCGCACCGGCACAGCAACGAGGAAGCCAGGGGACAAAACGACACTGGGCACGAATCGCCTTCTGTTGAGCAACACCTAGCAACCTATTGTCAGCGGCCACCGGCGTGCGGCTACCCTGCGAGCACTGTGATGAGAAGCTCCTCACCCTTAGGGCAACCAATTGCTCTGTTCGGGTTTTGCACGGGCGTTCTACAATGAGCCCTGGTGGTTAAAAGGTTTTCCTCTGATGGGGGCCAGAAAAAACGATGACGGTGCCGCCGACTTTGCAGTGGGAAGGAGGTCCCGAGGGCCTGCTCCGCCTGCTGGATCAAACCCAATTACCTCACCGCGTCCATGTGGTTGAGTGCCGCAGTGCTGAGGATGTCCATCGGGCCATTTCGCGTCTGGTAGTTCGTGGGGCTCCGGCCATCGGGATGGCGGCGGCTTACGGGCTGGTGTTGGGGCTTCAGCCCCACGCCAACGCTTCTTCCAAGCAGTTTCGCTCCCAGGCTCAACAAGTGGCTCAATATCTGGCCTCCAGCCGACCCACAGCCGTAAACCTCACCTGGGCCTTGAACCGCCTTTTGCACCACCTGGCTGGTCAGCCCCAGGAAGCATCCGCATCTGACCTGCTAGCGGCCCTATGGCACGAAGCCCAACGAATCCAGCACGAAGACGAACAGATGTGCCAAGCGATGGCCCGATGGGGAAGCTCCTTGCTGCAAGATGGCTGGGGCGTGCTGACCCATTGCAACACGGGAGCATTGGCGGCGTCGCGTTATGGGACGGCGTTGGGCTGTATTTTTTACGCCGCCGAGCAGGGCAAACGCTTGCAGGTGTATGTGGACGAAACCCGCCCTCTACTCCAGGGCGCTCGACTTACTGCCTGGGAGCTTTTGCAGCGAGGCATTCCGACCACACTCCTTTGCGACGGTGCCGCAGCTTGGCTGATGCGTCAAGGCCGCGTGCAGGCCGTGCTGGTGGGAGCCGATCGCATCGCCGCCAACGGCGATGTGGCCAACAAAATCGGCACCTATGCCTTGGCCTTGGCGGCTCGGGAGCATGGGATCCCATTTTATGTGGTAGCTCCCAGCAGCACTTTTGATCTGTCGCTTTCCTCGGGAGAAGCGATTCCGATTGAACAACGCTCCGGAGAAGAAGTGACTTGCTGCGGAGGGCAACGGATTGCTCCTGAGGGGGTGAGGGCCTTCAATCCGGCTTTTGACATCACTCCATCCGGATGGATCACTGCTCTGGTGTGCGAGCGCGGCATTATTCGTCCGGTCCGTACTCAACAAATTGCTCAGATGCTCGGCACCGCTTCTGCAGAAAGCCACCAACGGGCCAACTCTCCAAGCTAGGCTCCCGGGCGACGGTAGTAGCGGTAGGCCAGCAGCACTTCGTACAGATCCGAGGAGATGGTCACCGGGTCGTGTTCAAAGTCGTGCAGCCACACCCGGCGGCTCTCAAACGCATCGGCCAGCAAAGGCAGGATCTCACCCAGCGAAACCGTCACCTGGACCTGGGGCGAGGACTCCTGCCGGGCCGGTTCTTCCCGATACAGTTTCAGCACCGGTTGGTTCATGGCTTTTCCTTCCATGGACGCCAGCGCACAAGGGGGACTCTCGTGCTTGAGCATGCAAGTACGGATTGCCCATCGGGGGTAGTCGTTTTATCGTTCGTAGGGGAGAGAAGACTTGAACTTTTGCCGGGGAAAATGACGATTTTGGGGATTGCATCCCTGGCGATGCATTCAACTGGTGCGGGTTGACAGCCTGCTAGCAGGTGCCTAGATTGCCAAACTAGCGCTTCTGTGCCACGATCGGGGCATAGTGCTAGTGGCCAGTTGCATCCGTGAACTTCTGCAAGCTGAATGCCCATGACGACCCAGAGCCTGGATTTGTCGCCCATTGCCCAACAATTGGGATTGCAGCTCCAACAAGTTCAAACGGTGGTGGAGCTGTTGGACCGGGGAAACACCGTCCCCTTTATCACCCGATACCGCAAAGACGAAACCGGAGGGCTCAACGAAGAACAAATCCAGGCCATTGAGCAGAAGGTGGCGCGGCTGCGCTTGTTGGAGCAGCGTCGGGGGACGATCTTGCGCAGCATTGAATCTCAGGGCAAACTCACTCCGGAGCTGCGTTCCCGACTGCTGGCTGCCCGAAGCATCCGCGAGCTGGAAGACCTTTACTTGCCCTACAAACCGCGCAAGCAAACCCTCGCCACCGTGGCCCGAAACCGCGGCTTGCACCTGCTGGCCGAAGAGATTTTGCACCAGGACCCCCGATGCGACGACCTGGACGCCCGGGCCGCCGATTATGTCAACCCCGACCGCCAGATCAACTCCCCGGCCGAAGCCTTGCTGGGGGCCGGCCATGTCTTGGCCGAACACTTCAGCGAGCAAGCCAATGTGCGCCAGCAGCTTCGGGAAATCGTCTATCAAACCGGAAGACTCACCGCCACCCGAGCCACCGATGATGAAAAACTGGCCCAACACTATAAAGAACTGTTCGACTTCTCCGAGTCCATTCAGACCATTCCCCCGCATCGCGTGCTGGCACTGAATCGCGGCGAGCGCGACAAAGCCTTGCGAGTCAAACTCCAGGCCGATCAAAAGCTGCTGGAGGAGACGATCATCCGGCTGGTGGTTCCCCTGGGGCACAAGCATGCCCAGTTCCTGGCCGGATGTGCCCGAGATGCTCTCCAGCGGCTCGTCTTTCCCAGCTTGGAGCGGGAGGTGCGTCGTGACCTGACCGAGCGGGCCGAGGAGCACGCCGTGCGCGTCTTCGCACGCAATTTGCGCAAGCTCCTGCTTCAACCTCCGGTGCGCAACCGCCGCGTGTTGGCCATTGACCCGGGACTTAAACGCGGTGCCAAGGTCGTCGCCCTGGACGAGTTCGGCAATCTGCTGGAGCATGATGTGCTTTATCTGGTGGGCAAGAAGGCTGATCCGGAAAAAAGCGCCGCGCGGCTTAAGGAGCTGATTGATCGTCACCGCTTGAGCGTGATTGCTATCGGCAACGGCACCGGTTGTCGGGAAACCGAGCGGTTTGTGGCCGATCTGATCCAGAAGGAATACGCCGATCAGGATGTGGCCTATGTGATTGTCAACGAAGCAGGGGCCAGTGCCTACTCCACCAGCCAGATCGCCCGAGAGGAGTTTCCCCATCTGGACGCCACCATCCGCGGGGCGATTTCCATCGGACGACGGCTCCAAGACCCGCTGAGCGAACTGGTCAAGATTGCCCCGGCCAACATAGGGGTGGGGATGTACCAGCATGATGTCAAAGCCCGACACCTGGAAGCCTCGCTGGAAGCGGTGGTTTCTTCCTGTGTGAACTTTGTGGGCGTGGACTTGAACACGGCCAGTGTGCCGCTGTTGCGCTATGTGTCGGGCCTGAACCAATTGACGGCTCGGCGGGTGTACGAGTATCGGCAGCAGCATGGACCGTTTCGGACCCGGGAGGAGTTGAAAAATGTACCGGGTTTTGGGGAAGCTACTTTCATTCAGGCGGCGGGGTTTTTACGGATTCCCGATGGTCCCAACCCTCTGGATGCCACTTGGATTCACCCGGAAAGCTACGACAAAGCCGAGCAGATTCTGGCCCAAATGGGCTTTTCCCTCCAGGACCTGCGTGATCCGGAAGCTCAGCGTCGGATAGCTCAGGCTGCCCAGGAGGCCGATGCGGAGCAGTTGGCGGCTCAGTGCGGGATAGGGACCTTGTTGTGTCGGGACATATTGGAGCAGTTGAGTCGCCCGGGCCGCGACCCTCGGGAAGACCTCCCCCCGCCGTTTTTCAAAAAAACTGTGCTAAAACTGGAAGACCTCCAGCCCGGAATGGAGCTGACAGGCCAGGTGCTCAATGTGGTGGACTTTGGGGTGTTTGTGGACATCGGGGTGGAAGACAGTGGGTTGGTCCACATCAGTGAGCTTTCCGAGGAGTTTGTGGAAGACCCTCATGCGGTGGTGTCGGTGGGAGATGTGGTTCGGGTGTGGGTGTTGGGCGTGGATGTGTCGCGGCGTCGGATTTCGTTGACGATGATAGACCCTCAGCGTCGGGAGGAGCTTTTGCGGCAGCGTCAGCAGCAGCGTCAGCCTAAGCCCCAACTGGCCCGAGTGAAACCCGAGTCCCAACGCCCAGTCCAACCGGCTCGTGCTCAAGCTCCGACGCGTGTTCGTCGTTCCGCGCGTAAGCCTGGCCGGGCCCGACGCCCTCACCGACGCCCGCGTCCCTCCAAGCCCCCGGCTCCCGTCCCCCCTTTGACCGAAGCCATGAAGCAAGGCAAAGAACCCCTGCATAGCTTCGCCCAGTTAAAACTCTTGTTTGAACTCCGCGCCCGAGAAGCCGCCCAAGCTAATCAGGCCGACGCACCCGCCTCGGAGCAAAACCAGCAGTAGAAAAAGTGGAGCTGCCCAAGTGTATGGAGGCTGGGGCAGGCTTCCGTTCCAGTCTTTTTCGTAAGCAACTCTTCCCAGGGAGTACTTCTTGCGGAACTTTTTCGTTGGCCGAGGGTTTGAAGTTTGGGACAATGGGGTCAGTTCTGCTTAGTGCAAGCCGCAATGGGAAAACGCCCCTATAGGTTCTTGCAGGAAAAAAGGAGCAGGTGATGAAGCGGTTTTTGAGCCAGCTGGCGTGGGGGGTGTTGGTCTGGGCAATGCTGTGGAGACCAGGGACAAGAGCCCAGGCTCAAGAAAACTGGCCCCAGTTTCGCGGTCCGGGGGGACAAGCCGTGGCCCAAACAAATTGGCCCCAGCAGTTTGATCCCCAACGCAATCTGCTCTGGCGAGCCAAGCTTCCCGGACCTGGAACCTCCAGCCCTGTGGTCCTCGGGGATCGGGTGTTTTTGACTTGCTACAGCGGTTATGGACTTTCGCCAGCGGATCCTGGCTCCATGGACCAGTTGCGACTGCATGTGGTTTGTTTGGATGTGGGAAGTGGGCAAGTGCAGTGGTCTCGCACCCTCAAACCCCGATTGCCCGAGCAGCCCTATCGGGGATTTATCACCCGACACGGCTACGCTTCCAGCACTCCGGCCACCGATGGCCAGCGGCTTTATGTGTTTTTTGGGCAAACGGGAGTCTTTGCTTTTGACCTGCAGGGGCGACAGTTGTGGCGGGTCTCGGTGGGCACGGGCCGACACTCCCGGGGTTCGGCCGCTTCGGTCGTGATGTTTCAAGACCTGGGGATTGTCAACGCCAGCGTGGAAGACGGTTCGATCGTCGCTCTGGACAAACGCACCGGACGCCGTGTGTGGCGCAGCGGAGGCGTGCGCCGCAGTTGGGCCACCCCGGTGCTGGTCCGGCTGCCTGGTGGACAGACGGAGTTGGTCCTCAGCATGGCGCATCGGGTCTGGGGACTTGATCCCCGCACAGGACAAAAACTTTGGCAGTGCCCAGGCATCCAGGACTATGTGTGCCCCACACCCGTGGCCCATCAAGGAGTGGTCTATCTGACCGGGGGGCGGCGTTCTCAGGTGTTGGCGATTCGGGCTGGAGGGCGGGGCACCTTGAGCCAACAGGCCCAACTGTGGCAAGCTCTGGCCGGAAGCAATGTCCCTTCTCCTCTTTATCACCAAGGGCACCTTTATTGGGTCAACGATCGGGGGCAGGCGCTTTGTGTTCGGGCCAAAGATGGCCAGGTGGTTTATCGGCGGCGTTTGGGGCCGGGTCGGGTCGTGGTGTATGCGTCGCCGGTGCTTGTAGGCCAGAAATTTGTGGTGATTTCGCGTCAAGGCCAGATGTTCGTGCTGGACGCTCAGCCCCGATTTCGCATCCACGCTCAGTTTTCGCTCAACGATTCCAGCATCTTCAATGCCACTCCGGCCGTGGCTCAAGGCCGACTGTTCGTAAGAAGCAACCAGGCTTTGTACTGTTTCCGCTTGCAATGAAAAAAGGGGCATCGGCCTCTACTTGGCCTCGTGAGAGGCGTGGGCGGTGCTGGTCGCACGGGAACCCTGAGCTTTTGCAGCCGCTGGTGCACTTGGGGCCGTTCCCACTTGGGGCAGGCGGAGCCACCGCAGCCGCAAGGCGTTGCCCACCACCGATAAGGAACTGAGGCTCATCGCCCCAGCGGCCACCTCCGGCCGAAGCAGCACCCCGCTCCAGGAGTAAAGCACTCCGGCAGCCAACGGCAAAGCCAGCACATTGTAGGCAAACGCCAGCGTGAGGTTCTGATACACATTGCGCATCATAGCCCGAGCCAATGCCACCGACCAGACAATGCCTCGCAAGTCGCCTTTGACCAGCGTGACATCGGCTGTTTGGATGGCCACATCGGTTCCCGTGCCCATGGCGATCCCCACATCGGCTTCGGCCAGAGCGGGAGCGTCGTTAATCCCATCTCCGGCCATCGCCACCAGATGACCTTGCTCTTTGAGCCGACGCACATGGTGGAGTTTGTCCTGGGGGCTTAGCCCAGCGTGCACCTGGTCAATGCCAACCTTTTGAGCGACCACTTGGGCCGTGTGGGGATTGTCGCCGGTGAGCATCACCACGGTGAAGCCTTGACGGTGGAGATGTTCCAATGCGTGTTGGGCTCCTGGTTTGATCGGATCGGCGATGGCCAAAAGTCCCAGGAACTGCGAGCCTCGGGCCACG
>JAJRRR010000039.1 GCA_024279285.1 Planctomycetota bacterium | reverse complement strand
CAAGCCGTAGAGGCTCTCGCCCAATGTGCTGCCGGCTATGCGAGCGTAGAGCTGGACTTGCACTCGGGACGCCGAAGTCAACGCGTGCTGGCAGTACGCGATCTTTTGTGCACCCTCACCGGGGCGGAAGCCGCTGCCGTGGTGAACAACAACGCCGGAGCTACGCTCATCGTGCTGGCTGCCTTGGCCGCCGGCAAGGAAGTGATCGTCTCCCGAGGACAACTGGTGGAAATCGGCGGAAGCTTCCGCTTGCCGGAGGTGATGCAGGCCAGTGGAGCAGTGCTGCGCGAGGTGGGCACGACCAACAAAACCCGATTGAGCGACTACCAGAGGGCCATCGGTCCTCGCACCGCTGCCTTGATGCGCGTCCACACCAGTAACTACCGCATCGTGGGCTTCACGCAGCAGGTGTCGCTGGAGGAGCTGGTTGGGTTGGGTCGTCAGTATGGGCTGCCGGTGATAGATGACATTGGCTCGGGAGTGTTGGTCCCTCTGGGCGTACCCCAACTGGACGAAGAGCCGGTGGCGGCCACGAGCATCGCCTTGGGGGCGGATTTGGTGCTGTTTAGTGGGGACAAGCTGCTTGGTGGCCCTCAGTGCGGGATCATCATCGGCAAGAAGCGTTGGGTGGACCGAATCGCCACCCATCCTTTGATGCGAGCCCTGCGGGTGGATAAGCTTACCCTTTCAGCTCTGGCCGCCACATTGGAGCTGTATATGGACCTGGACCGAGCCCGAGAACATCTCCCTGTGCTCCGCATGCTTCACACTCCCTTGGACCAACTACGCCAGAGAGCCCAACGCATTTGCCAACACTTGGCTCAGCAGGTGCCGTGGCTTTCTCCCGAGGTGGTGAGCGACAGTGCGTACTTTGGCGGTGGATCGGTGCCCACCCAGGAACTGCCTACTTGGTGCGTGGCTTTGTGCCCTGAGGAGATTTCCCTGGACCGGTTGGCTCAAGCCATGCGAACTGCTCCCACCCCGGTGGTTCCCCGGGTGCAAAAGCAGCGCCTGCTGCTGGATCTGCGAACCGTGTTTCCCGATCAGGACGAAGTGTTGATGCGGACCGTGGTGGAAAGCGGGCAAGCTGTGACCAAATAGAAAATCTGACGAAGGTGCGGGCTTTGGTGGCTTTAGCAAATGGTGGGGAATTGGGGTACCAAAATCCGCCCCTTTTCTGGCCTTCACTGGCCAGACGAACATAGACGCATTCCGGGGAGTTGGGTAAGCTGTTAGTCCCCAGGTGGAAAGGAACACAAAGGCCGGGTAAAAGTCCTGGCAGACGCCTGTTCTTTTTAGATCCTCTGCGGATGATCTGAATGAACGCGCTAAGTTCGGCCTATGCCCAATTTTTACAAAAGCACCGCTTTGGGGTGCTGTGTGTGTTTGTGTTTCTGGTGCCGCTCATTGTGGGGGGAGCACTTCGGGCCATCCGGTCCAACACCAACAATGTCAAAGACTGGCTCCCGGACCGCTATCCTGAGACGGCCACCTTACGGTGGTATCAGCGCACTTTTGGCGTCGGGAGCGACCAGATCGTGCTGATTGCTTGGGAAGGGGGGCGCTTGGACGACGATCGTATCCCATTGCTGGCAGCCAAGCTGCGCGTGGCTCAAGCTCCCCAAGGGCCTAAGCTCTTTGAAACCGTGCTGACCGGGCCGGAGTTGCTGGAGCAGCTTATGAACCGGCCGGGTTTCCGCCTCCCACGACGCGAAGCCCTCCGACGGCTGGAAGGCACCTTGATTGGTCCGGAGTATTTGCATGGGCTGTGGTTGGACCCGGATCACAAAGATCAGGCGGTGGTGGGCAAGGTGGAGTTAGGCTCTCAAGCACACGCCCAAGGGGTCCAGCCTGGGGATGTTTTGCTGGAAATCAATGGCCAAGCCGTCAAGGGCTATCGCCACGGGTTGCTGCTGCTTCGCAGGAGCTATCTAGCCGAAGAAGGGCAGGGGACCGTGGAGCTGCGTTTTCAGGGGCGCAAGGATCCGGTGCGCGTGGCCTGGGAAGGCCCCCCGCCGCAACCCCATGCCGCCATTTTGGTCACGCTCTCCGAGTTCGCCGCCCAAGAGGATCAACTGGCTCCTACCTTGCAGACCATCCGCCGCTTGGCCACCCAGGAGTGTGACATCGCTCCTGAGGACCTTCACTTGGGAGGACCTCCGGTGGACAATGTGGCTATTGACCAGGAGGGTCAACGGGCCGTAAGGACCGTGGCCACGGCAGCTTTGGGAGTGGGGTTTTTGATCTGCATTTGTTGTTTTTTGCCCAACTTGGGCTGGCGCCGAGCGCTGAAGTACAGCACCTTTGTCTTCTTCACTGCATTGCTGAGTGAGTTGAGCAGTCTGGCCATTGTCCACTACGCCCGGGTGCCCGTGGACGCCGTGCTGCTGACCATGCCCACGCTGGTGTTTGTGCTGACCCTCTCGGGGGCAATCCATCTGGTCAACTACTACTTTGACACGATTGAAGAAGGGGTTTCACCTCAGTTGGCTCCGGCCGGAGCGGTGGCCAAGGGGTTCGTGCCGTGCACGCTGGCGGCAGCCACGACGGCCGTGGGCCTGGGGTCGCTGGCCATTGCCGATCTGCTGCCCATCCGCAAGTTCGGCATCATGTCGGCCATCGCTGTGATGGTTTCCCTGCTGTGGCTGTTTTTGTATTTGCCCAGCTTGCTACAGCAATATCCGACTGCACAAGGACGAACCCGGCATGTGCGTGGGCGTGAGTCGGCTTTCACCTGGCTGACGCGGAGTGTGTTTGTGCCGGCTCGCGAATGGGTCCTGCGACACAATGTGATCGTAACCCTGGCTTTCGTGTTGCTGATGGCTTTCTTCGGCTATGCCGTGGCCACGCGCATGCAAACCACCGTGAAACTCATCAAGCTCTTTGACCAGCACACGCGCATCGTCCAGGACTACACCTGGCTGGAAAACAAACTCGGCCCTCTGATGCCCATGGAGGTGATCGTCCATGTGGACAAGCAGCAAGCGGCCCAACAGGAGCTCACGCTCCTTGATCGGATGCGTTTGGTAGATCAGGTGCGTCGTCGTATTGAGGCGTTGGAGGAGGTAGATGCCAGCATGTCGGTGGTGACCTTTGCTCCTCCCCTGTATCGCACCCGACGCACCCGAACTCCCCGCTGGCTGTTTGACGAAGTGCTGAACAAAAACCTGGAAGAAAGTCGCCCGGAGTATCTGCAAAGCGGGTTTTATGTGGACACTCCTCAGGAGGAGCTATTCCGAATCAGCTTGCGGATGGCCGCACTGAGCGATGTGGACTATAGCCAGTTTGTGGGCGAGATTCGTCAGGCTGTAGAGCCTCTGGTGAAGAAATGGGAGAAGTTGGGCATTCGGGTCACCTACACAGGAATGGTCCCTCTGGTGTACAAGGCCCAGAACGAACTGCTAACGGGGTTGTTTGAAAGCTATGCTTTGGCTTTTGGGTTGATTTATTTCATGATGGTGGCCTTGGTGGTGCCCACGGCTGGGTGGCTCAAAGCGCCGGTGGGTGCAGCGTTGACGATGCTGCCGAATTTGTTTCCCACTTTGATTGTCTTTGGGTTTATGGCTTGGAGCGGCATCTTGGTGGACATTGGCACCATGATGACCGCCAGCGTGGCCTTGGGGGTGGCGGTGGATGACACGGTGCATTTTCTTTCTTGGTATCGCCGCGGCCTGTTGCAAGGTGCTCCCCCCATGGAAGCTACACGCCAATCTTATGCCCATTGTGCTTGGGCCATGACCCAAACTTCCATCGTGGGCGGATTGGGAATGTTTATGCACTACTTCAGTGCTTTCACCCCTACGATGCGCTTTGGTGTGCTAATGCTACCCCTGATGGGGACGGCTTTGATTGGAGACATGACCTTGTTGCCAGCGGTGTTGGCAGGTCCTTTGAGCTTCTGGTTCCGTCGGCGAAGCTCACAAACTGCTCCGGTGGCTTCCTCGGCCCCGGTGCCTCCGCCCCATTCAGCGCCCTTGCGGACTGGGGCCAAGACGGCAGTGCCGGATCAGTAGCCCCTTGAGGATCAAGCAATCCTACGCTTGAACTGCCAAAAAACACTGTCTTCCAAGGCTGAGAGATTTGTCGGCTCACGCCGCCAGGGGGCTTGGAAACCAGTGGTCAGATTCCGAAAAATAGAAAGCGTTTTCCCCACTGGGCCGCTATAATCAAGTTTTTCAACTTGGAACCGGGACCGTTGGTTCATGGCCTATCCACAACTGCATGGCACGACAATCCTGACGGTGCGCCATCGGGGCCAAGTGGCCTTGGGTGGCGATGGGCAGGTGACTTTGGGCCAAACAGTGGTTAAGGCCGATGCAGTCAAGATTCGCCGCCTGGCCGACGGGGCAGTGTTAGCCGGATTTGCCGGTGGCAGTGCCGATGCTCTGGCCTTGCTGGAGCGGTTTGAAGGCAAGTTGAAAGACTTTCCGGGCAATGTGCCTCGTGCGGCCATTGAGCTGGCCAAAGACTGGCGCACCGACAAGCTCCTGCGCCGCCTGGAAGCCATGCTCGTGGTGGCCGATGCCCAGCACACCCTGCTTGTCTCCGGCACGGGGGATGTGATTCAACCCTCGGACGGTATTTTGGGCATCGGCTCGGGAGGGCCTTGTGCGGTGGCGGCGGCTCGGGCCCTGGTGGCTCATTCCCAACTCTCCGCCGCTCAAATCGTCCGCGAAAGCCTCCGGATCGCAGCCGGGCTGGACATCTACACCAACGAACACCTGGTGGTGGAGGAGCTGGAGTGCAAAACCTAACCCCTCGCCAAATCGTCGCACACCTGGATCGCTACATCATCGGTCAGGAAGCAGCCAAACGAGCTGTGGCGGTCGCTGTACGCAATCGCTGGCGACGCCAGCAGCTCCCCGAAGACATCCGCCAGGAAGTTGCTCCCAAGAACATTCTCATGATCGGACCCACAGGGGTGGGCAAAACCGAAATTGCCCGACGCCTGGCCCGACTCACCGGGGCACCCTTTGTCAAAGTGGAAGCCACCAAGTTCACCGAGGTGGGCTACTACGGACGCGATGTGGAAAGCATTATCCGAGAACTGGTCGACAACGCCATCGCCCTGGTACGCGACCAGGAGCGCAAACGGCTTCAAGAACAAGTCAATCGCCGGGTGGAAGAGCGATTGCTGGAACTGCTGTGCCCGGAGCCCCCTTATCTGGAAGACGACGAAGCTCAAGCCCGACACCAGCGAAACCTCCAGCGATTCCAGCAGATGCTTCAGCAAGGCGCCCTGGAAGATCGCAAGGTGGAAATCACCGTCCAGCAGAAAGAGTTTCCGATGATGGTCACCGGGCTGGGGATGGAGCAGTTGGACACGGATCTTTTGGGCATGTTGGAAAAACTCCTGCCCAGCCGCTCCGTCAAGCGTGAAGTCACCATACGCGAAGCCCGAAAAATCCTCTTCGAAGAAGAACTCGATCGCCTCATCAACAAAGAAGAACTTCAGCATCGGGCCATTGAGCTGGCCGAAAACCTGGGCATTGTGTTTCTGGACGAGATAGACAAAATTGTGGCCAGCGAGAGCCGTGGACCGGATGTTTCCCGACAAGGCGTCCAACGCGACCTGTTGCCCATCGTAGAAGGTACCACGGTGAGCACCCGATACGGCTATGTGCGCACGGATCACATCTTGTTTATCGCCGCTGGAGCGTTCCACAACGCCAGTCCCAGCGACTTGATGCCTGAGCTGCAAGGACGCTTTCCCATCCGCGTGGAACTGAAGGATCTGACCCGAGAGGATTTTGTCCGCATCCTCACCGAACCTCAAAGCTCTCTGACTCGCCAGTATCAGGCTCTGCTGGCCACCGAAGGAGTCCAGGTGGAGTTCACCCAAGATGCCATTGAAGAACTGGCCGACTATGCCTATCGGGTCAACCAGCGCACCCAAAACATCGGCGCCCGACGGCTCTACACCATCATGGAGCGCCTGCTGGAAGAGCTGAGCTTTGAAGCCTCTGAGATGTCCGGAGCGGTGGTAAAGATCAACGCCGCCTATGTGCGCCAACGCCTGGACGAAGTGGCCCAAGACGAAGACCTCAGCAAGTTCATTCTCTAGCGTGTTTTACCCTCTTGATGCCAACAGGAGTTGCTTGTGGGGTTGAGGGGTGCCGAAGGGGAAGCTCTTGTCGGAGAAGTGGTGGACCTTGTAGCTTCGGGGGGATTACAATGGGTTCATCTTTCAACCGGAATGATGTCTTGGGGTCCGGTCTTCCCGGGGAATAACTGGCCGGGAGCCTGGAGAATAAACCCAGGGCCTCTTGAGGCCCGCAGCCACAAAGGATGGCCGGGGTGTTGCAGCCAGAGGAATTCCAACACCTGATTGAAATCCACGGCCCGGCGCTGTATCGCTTGGCGTATCGCCTCATCGGCAATGTCCACGACGCCGAGGATGTGCTTCAAGAGACATTTCGGTGTTTGTGGGCGGCTCGGGAGCGATACGATGCCCGGCGAGGGGCTCGGGCTTTCCTGGTCTCCATCCTGCGCCGTCGCGTGGCTGACTACTGGCGCCACCGTCGTCGGGAGGAGCAGCTTTGGGGACCTTTGCCTCCCCTGGCCGTAGGCGACCAGGACCCAACTCAGGAGGAGTTCTGCGACGAAGTGCAGCAAGCCCTGCAACAACTCCCCCCAGAGCTACGCGAAACCCTGCTGCTGGTTGTGGTGGGCGAACTCACACACCAGGAAGCTGCCCAAGTGCTCGGAGTGCCGTTGGGCACTGTGCTGTCGCGGGTAGCACGGGCACGCACCCGATTGCGCCAAACCTTGTTGCAAAGCATGGCTGCCGAAAAATAGTTGGTCCCCTGTCTCCACAAGGGCTTTACCCCCTATGCTGTGCTTTTCCTTTTGGAAACTTTGGCGCAAGTGGATACCCTGGCCGGGATCCAGCGGAAAGGTAATCCCCGGTTCTCGGGAACTGCGTGCTTCGGGACAATCGGGGCCTGTTTCCCCCTGGACCGACCAGTCACCTAGGCAAGCCCGCAATCACCAAGAAAACGATCTGGACGAACTACTGCGTCGCGTACCAGTTTCCCAGCAACGCATAGAGCAGTTTTTGAGCCAAATGGCTCATGGCTCTTGGGCTCAACCTTTTGGGGAATCCTCCAACCGGTGGAAGAGGTCAAGGCGAAGTGCTGCTTGGACTGCGGTGGGCATGGCTTTGGGAGCTGTGGTGCTGTTGGCCGCTTGGATCGGTTGGAGTGTGGTGCCCAGGGTTGCGGCTCGTTTTCCCACCGTTGCCCGGAACAAAACGCCCGCTGCTCCTTCCCGACCAACGCCACCGGCTGTTGCCAACTTCTCTGGTACTTCCGCAGATGCACTTGTTTCCAACCCTGCCTCACAACCGGATCCTTTGCGCCAAAAAGTTTCAGACTCCAATGCTCCTTTCGCGCCCCCAAGAGGGTTTGTCCCGACAGGTGGTTCTCGCGGTCCAGCTTCTTTGAGATCATTTCCTGAGAAACTGGAATCCGAAGTCTTACCTGGCCAGATGGCCGAGTGGCTTCCAGGGCAGGATTCCCAGTTGACGCAAACCTTGATGATTTTGAGCCAGGAGTTTGTCGGCAACGCCTCCCATGCCCGGCTTGCATGGGACAAGCGACCTCGGGTGTGGAGCGAGTTGGGATATGATCCTCGGCATCCGCAGCGGGCATGGTTGTTGGTGGTGGCTCAAATGCCTTGGCCCCAGCGGCTAGACCCCTCTCCACGGTTGGTGCTTGTCCCGTTGTTTTCTTCCCACTTGAGCAAGAACACTAAAGTGGCTCTGAGCCGACATCTGGCCCGAGTCGCTACGCTTGGTAACCAAGGGAGCTTTATCCTGGTTCTGCCCGGGGGAAAGGTGGTCCGTTGCCGCGGAACGGAGCTGGGTGCTGCGAGCAATTGGGCTGCTCTGCTGGCTTGTGCCCATGTCGATGATCCTCGGGAACTGGTGGGCCAACTGCGTCGGGCACTGGTCTTGCTGGGTCAAGAGTCTCACGGCAACCAACAGGGGAAACCGCTTCGCCTGGTGGTGCTGACCGACTTGCCGTTTCCGGCCCGATCGGCTCGCCAGGCGGTAGCTTGGGCGCGGCGTTGGGGAGATCCACTTCGCCACTGTGGTCCAACGACGGTTGTCCAACTGGGGTCTCCGATCTCAGGCGATGCATGGCCGCTGGTGGCGACGGTCTGGAGGTCCAGGCTCATTCGCCCCAGCGCAGACCGATTGGCTCCTGCGCTGTGGCAAGCTCTGTTGGCTCCTGATCTTGAGCCAAGTCTTTACCAGGTTCGGGTGCGTTGGTCTGGAGAGTATGTGGAACAGGTTTTACCCATAGATGCTCCACCCCCTCCGGGGAAGACATCACCTGTGGCTACCCTGTGGCTACCAGGCGAGCGTATGGCCTGGGTTTATCAGTTGAAGCTGCGTCAGAGGGCCTTAAAGGCTTCCGGTGCAGGTCCTTTGGCTGTGGTGGAGCTGGGCTCCCGTCAGGATCAGTGGAAGGTCCCTGTGGCGTGGACCCGGAAAAAGTTTTCCCGAACGACAGAGCTGTTTCGGACTTGTTGGTTGGTTGCTCATCTGGATGTGTTGCCCCAACTGCCCAAAGCCCAACGCTCAAGAGCCTGGTCGGAAATCCGCCGCCTGTGGAACAGCCAAGCTTCCCAGCATGAGCGGCTTCCGGAGAATTGGCGGCAAATGTTGCAGGCGGTTGAAAAGGTCCCCCTGCGTGGTCCATAATGCAAAACAAGTCCCCAGGCCGGTCCGGTTCTAAGGGACACACTCCCTTGGGCGACCGTCGGTCGGGGACCCCAATGGTTCCCTTCTAGGTGGGTCGGAGCAGTGAGGAGGACCCATCAGGTCATGTCTTGGACCAAAGGGCCGCGTCAGGCTCATTTGTTTGCCGTGTCGCCCTTGGACTCCTACAATAAAGACTCGTTCTGGGTATTGCATGAATGCTGCCCGTCGGAAGGTCTTGCTTTTGCCGTCCTTTTCCCCAAACGGTTTCCCTTGGCGACCAAGGAGAGGTCACCGATGAAACCCGCTTGGAAAATGCTGATCGGATGGGTGATCGTGTGGCTGGGGACGCTGGTTCCGGCCTCCAGGGCTCAGGAACCTGTTGAGGAATTCCTAGACGCTTTGCGTCGCCAGGGCTATTTCGAGCAAGCTCAGTGGTATCTGCAATCCCTGGCCAGCAAACCCTACATTTCCCAGGAACAAAAGCAAGCCGTTCTTTATGAATTGGGTCGCACCGCCTTGGAGGCGGCCAACCAGCAGCGCAACCTCCAGCGCCGGTTGGCTTTGCTGGACGAGGCAGCCAAGCATTTTGCCCGGTTTCTCTCTCAGGCTCCCAATCATCCCAAACGAGGCGAAACTCAATTGCAGTTGGCCAGTGTGGAGTTGAGTCGGGCCCAAGGATACATGATCCAGGCCAGACGCACTTCTGACTCCAAAGAAAAACAACAACTGACCCAAAAAGCCCAACAATTGTTCAAGCAAGCTCTGACGGCTTTCCAACGAGCCGCGAAAGAACTTGAGGCCGAGTACCGAAAATACAAACCCAGTGCCCAAGACCCTAAAATCCGTCAGAAACGACGCAAAGCCTATGCGGATTGGGCCAAAGCCCGACTTTTCTGGGGCCAGGCCGAAGTGGAATTTGCTCTCTCCTACCCTGAAAACGCGCCCGAACGCAAAAAGCTCTTGGAACAAGCTCGTGCCCGATTTGAAACCCTCTACAGCCGAAACCGCCGCCGGCTGGTGGGCCAATGGGCCCGATTGTTTGAAGCCCGGTGCTACCAGGAGTTGGGCCAACTCCGACAGGCCATCGGAATCTACGAGGAAGTCATTCTCAATGCCCAACCTTCTTCCACGGTGCCTGCGTTTCGGGCTCTGATCAACAAAGCTTTGGCTTATCAACTGGAAGCCTGGTGCGACCCCAAACAGGCCAAGTACGAAGAAGTCTTTGCCCGGGGAACTAAGTGGCTGGAGTCTGCCTTGGGCCAAGAGGAACGCTCCCCCGAAGGGCTCATGATTGCCTACTACACGGCCAAAGCTGCCGATGCTCTGATCGCCAAATGGCAAAAAGATCCCAAACGCAAAAACGACATCACTCGCCTGCGACGCGAAGTGGTGCGGCGTCTGGCAGTGGTGGTCCGAACCCCAGGACCTTTTCAGCAAAAAGCCCGAGAGCTTCGGGCCAAATACCTCAAACCCGGGAAAGAGCCCGAATCCTT
>JAJRRR010000038.1 GCA_024279285.1 Planctomycetota bacterium | reverse complement strand
TGCTGGCCGGTGTGTGTGGTACGGACCCGTTTCGGGTGATGAAGCTTTTTTTGCAACAGGTGGACCAGGCCGGATTTTCAGGCGTGCAGAACTTTCCCACGGTGGGTCTGATCGACGGCGTGTTTCGCCAGAACTTGGAAGAGACGGGGATGGGGTTTGGGCTGGAGGTGGACATGATCCGCACCGCCCACCAGTTGGGATTGCTCACCACCCCCTATTGCTTCAATCCCGAGGAAGCCCAAGCCATGGCCCAAGCCGGCGCTGACATCTTGATTCCCCACATGGGCCTGACGACCAAAGGCACCATAGGGGCCAAGACGGCCCTGAGCTTGGAAGAGGCTGCCCGACGCGTGCAAGAAATGGCCGACGCGGCCAAGCGGGTGAATCGGGACATATTGGTGCTTTGCCACGGCGGGCCGATTGCCGAGCCGGAAGATGCCCAATACATCCTGGATCATACCGAAGGCGTGGTGGGCTTTTACGGAGCCAGCAGCATCGAGCGGCTTCCGGTAGAGCCGGCCATCCGTCAGCGGGTGCAGGAATTCACTCATTTGAGGGTCAAGCACCCCTAGTCCCACTGGCACGAGGAGCCCGGGCGTGCCTCAGCGGCGAATCCGATTGGCCCAAGGCCGTGTGGTGGATCCCTCGCAAGGGGTGGATCAAGTGGCCGACCTGGTGATTGAAGGCAACCGGGTGCTGGGCTTGGATGCGCCAGCGGCGGCCGAGGAGGAAGTGGTGGATGTTTCTGGCAAGGTGGTGGTGCCAGGGCTGGTGGATTTATATGCCGAGCTGCGCGAGCCGGGCTACGAAGAAGACGAGACCATCGCCACCGGGGTGGAAGCGGCGTTAGCCGGAGGGTTTACTTCCTTGGCGGCAGCTCCCAACACGCAGCCACCGGTGGACACCCAGGCGGCCGTGGAGTTTTTGCAGCATCAGGCGGCCCGAGCCGGTGGAGCACGCGTCTGGCCTGTGGCTTGTGCCAGTCGGGGGGCAGCCGGAGAAGAATTGGCCGAAATCGGACAACTGGTCCAGGCCGGAGCCATGGCTTTCAGCGATGCGGACCGACCCATCCGCGATCCAGGGCTGATGCGCCGTGTGTTCCAGTACTGCGGCATGTTCCAGCGTCCGGTGTTCAGCTTTCCCGAAGTCCCGGAGCTGGCCCAGGGCGTGATGCACGAGGGAACCGTTTCCATGATTTTGGGCCTGAAGGCCATTCCGGCTGCCGCCGAAGTGGTGGCCGTGAGCCGCGATGTCACGCTGGCCGAAGCCACCGGCGGACGACTCCACTTGACCCACATCTCTACCGCCGGAGCCATTGAAGTGCTGCGCAGGGCCAAAGCCCGAGGAGTGCAAGTCACCGCCTCCATCACTCCGTTCCATCTAGCCCTGACCGACGAAGCGCTGAGGAGCTTTGATTCCCGATTCAAAATCCGGCCTCCGCTGCGAAGTCGGGAGGATGTGGAAGCGTGCCTTCAGGCGGTGGCCGACGGGACGATTGACGCCATATGCTCGGGCCACTCCCCACGCTGTGAAGAAAAAAAGGTGCAAGACCTGGACCTGGCTCCGTTTGGGGCGGTGAGTTTGGAGACGACCTTGGCAGCGGTGATCACTTACTTGATTCGTCCGGGACATTTGGACTGGCTCACGGCCGTGGAACGACTCTCCACCGCTCCGGCTCGAATCCTGGGCATTCCCGCTGGCACGCTGACTCCGGGCAGTCCGGCCGATGTGACGATCATTGACCCGGAAGTGCGTTGGGTGGTTCGTCCAGAACAGTTTCGCTCGCGTAGTCGGAGTTGTCCGTTTGCCGGGCAAAAGTTGTGGGGTCAAGTGGCGGGAGTGCTGGTTGATGGCCAGTGGAAGCTGAAGCGGTTAGAATAGTTGCTTTGTGGATAGGCATCGGCAGGATTTCTTTTCAAGGGGGCATGGCCATGCCGCTGCTGATAGACGGTTACAATGTACTGTTTTGCATGGGTTGGGTTGCTCCGCACAAGGCGGCTCCGGGCGTGTTGGAGCTGGGCCGACGGCGATTGTTGGGCTTTTTGGCCGCTTCGCTCCCGCCTCAGCAAAGATCCAAAACGATTGTGGTCTTCGACGCAGCCGAAGCCCCCTCTGATCTGCCCCGAAAGTTCCACTACGAAGGCATCCAGGTGCTCTTTTCGGCCCAACGCGAAGAGGCAGACTTGCTCATAGAACAACTCATTGCCCAAGAAGGCACGCCCAAAGCTTTGCAAGTGATCACCAGCGATCGTCGGTTGCGCGAGGCGGCCCAGCGTCGAGGGGCCACGGCGATGGAGAGCGTGGCGTGGATGGAACAATTGGCCCAACAGCGACTCCAAAAACCCCTGTTGCCACCTCCGCCGGAAAAGCCCGAGTCTGTCCCCCCGGAGGAAGTGCAGATGTACTTGGACATTTTTGCCAAAGGTGACCCGGAGCAACTTCGGGAGCTGTGGCGTCCTCCTCAGGAGGAGACGGCAGAAGTCAAAGACGATGTGCCCGAGTTGCCCCATGATCCCCAAGCCCAAGCGTCCAATCCCTATTATCCTTTCCCGCCCGATTACTTTGACGACCTGGAAGAACTATAGCCGGCTGCTTGGACCATCTGCCCGCTGATCCGTTGCACGGCCCCTTGTAGCTCAAGCAGGTTCAAGGTGGCCAGCACCTCCGAGGCCGAAAGCCCGCTTTGGGCAATCAGCTCATCCACAGGGCAGGGGCCCCCTTGGTCGGCAATCAGTTGCCAGAGTTTCCGTTGAGTGGGATCTAGCCCTGGGGGAGATTCGCCGGGCGAAGTAGGGGCAGGCCGCGGGCTTGGGTCCGAAGCTGCTCGTGGAACAAGCGTAGCAGAGCTTGTGCGTTGGGCCAACACACAGGGGAGTTCTTCCAGGATGTCTTGGACTTCTTCGACCAGCTTGGCTCCCTCGCGGATGAGCCGGTGAGGGCCTCGGCTGGTGCGGTTTTGCACTGGGCCGGGCAAGGCGAACACTTCTCGTCCTTGTTCCAAAGCGTGTTGGGTGGTGATCAGCGCTCCGGAGTCCTCGTCGGCTTCCACCACCATCACGCCCAGGCTCAGTCCACTGATGAGCCGGTTGCGTCCCGGGAAAAGTTCTCGCCGGGGCACGGTCCCTGGGGGCTGTTCGCTGAGCACGGCTCCGTGTTGGGCAATCTGCTGGGCCAACGAACGGTTTTCCGGGGGAAAGATGCGGTCCAAACCTCCGGCCACCACAGCCAAGGTGCGTCCTTGGGCGTCCAAAGCTCCCAGGTGGGCTTGGGTGTCAATGCCGCGGGCCAGACCGCTGACGATGGTCAGTCCGGCTTGGGCCAACTTTTGGGCAAGTCGCCGTGCATGGAGCTTGCCGTAGGCCGTGGCGTGCCGCGTGCCCACCACCGCTACGCTCCAGCGATCCTCCGGCACTAAGCGGCCCCAAAGGAAAAGCACCACCGGGGGATCGTCAATTTGGGCCAAGTTGGCCGGGTAGCGGTCGTCTTCCAAAGTAAGGATTTCCCAGTGGTGTTTGTGGCAAAGCCGGTAGATTTGTTCAGCGTGGCGTTCAATGGAATCGCACTGGAGTTGCTGGAGCAGCCGAGCAGGCAGGAGCGGAGCAAGCTGTTTGGGGCAGTCTTGCAGCAGTTTCCAAGCCGGGACGGCCCCGCCACAATGTTCCACCAACCGTTTGCAGCGTCGGGGCCCCAGGCCCTTGACCAAACTCAAACACAACCAAGCCCATTGCCCCTGATGGCTCATGGCTTCCTGTGCAAGCTCTTCAAAAGCCAAGCTCGGATTTGGCCTCAAACTTCCCGCCAGGTGGCTTCCCGATAAGTGGCGAGGTGCCCGTTTGCTTCAAGCCAAGTTGCGCTTGCCGATCCGGGAAAGCCTTCTTGGGTTTGGTGCCTGCACACGGCATCGCCTCTCCTGTGGCGGAGAAGCTGATCGGAGGTTCCCAAGTGTGGGGAAGCGGAAACGGCAGGAAGTTTCGGAAGGATTCTTCGGGCATGTTTTGCGTATGGGGCACGCCGGGCAAAGGGATTTTCAAAAAGTTGAATCGGGGACCGCCAAAGTAGTTGAGCAAATAGTACCCAATGGCCAGACCCAGAAAACCACTGACCACCAGTCCAACCAGGTGAACCAAAGGACTTGGCCCCTGGTGCTGGCTTAAAGCAAGGGCTTTTTCGGTCAGGGATTCTTCTTCGGCCTGGGCTTGTTGAGCCAGAGTGTCCCAAAACTCCTCGTCCTGGTCTTCGCCGACAGTTCCCACAAGAGTTTCTTCTTCCGGAGTTTCCTCTTCCTGGGAAGCTTCTTCGGCCACGGGAGTTTTTTCTGGGGGAGTTTCGTCGGCAGTTTCCTGCTCCGCAAGGGCAGTTTCGCTTTCGGTGGAGAGTTTTTCTTCCCTGGGGGCCTCTTCCACTTCGGCCAATTCGCTGCTGGGAGGAGTTTCTCCGCCCAGGGGTTCTTCCTCAGCTTCGGGAGCTGCGGCGGATTCCGCTTCCGAGGGGGGCTGCTGGACCGCAGTCGATGCTGCCACGGCTCCCTCAGATGAAGCAGCAGCCGAAACCTCCTCCAAGCCGGAAGTCTCCTCCTCCGCTTGGTCTTTGCCCTTCTCCTGCGAGGGCGAAGGCTCCACCAGAACCACTTCCAACCGAAACTCTGCCTGGCACTCCGGACAGGTGTATGGACCCACCGGCGACTCGTGAAGCGGAACTTCGTGGTTGCACTTGGGACAGGGAATTGTGATCGTCATGATTTGATGTGCACCTTGGTTCTGACCAACCCACACTCCTTGCTTTGTGCATGAGTGTATCCGGCGTGGGGGAGTTTTTCAGCACAATTTTGTGTGGGTTTTTTGTGGGAGCTAGGCCACGGCGCCTTCTCGGGCCAGTTTGCGCAGCACGGTTTGCAGAATCCCGCCGTTGCGGTAGTATTCCAGCTCCACCGGGGTATCAATGCGGACGACCACAGGGATTGGAGTAGTTTTTCCCGACTCAGGATCGGTGGCCGTGACGATCAATTGCTGGCGGGGCTGAAGCTGATCGTCCACGGGAATGTCAAACACTTCGCGTCCTGTGAGGCCCAACTGCTGCCAGTTCTTGTCTTCGGCAAACTGCAAGGGGAGCACGCCCATGCCGACCAGGTTGCTGCGATGGATGCGTTCGAAGCTTTGGGCCAGGACGGCTTTGATTCCCAGCAGGTAGGTGCCTTTGGCGGCCCAATCGCGGCTGGAGCCCATCCCATAGTCCCGGCCTGCCAACACCACCAGCGGTATTCCCTGACGACGGTAGTTCATGGCGGCTTCGTAGATGGTTTTGACTTGACCATCAGTCCAGTCGGTAGTCCAACCGCCTTCGGTCCCAGGAGCGATGAGGTTGCGAACCCGAGGGTTGGCAAAAGTGCCTCGGGTCATCACCCGATCGTTGCCCCGACGAGAACCGTAGCTGTTGAAGTCCCGAGGGTCCACGCCTTGCTCAATCAAGTACCGGCCTGCGGGACTGTCGGCCGAAATGGCTCCTGCCGGGGAGATGTGGTCCGTGGTGACCGAATCGCCCAGAGCCACCAGCACCCGAGCCTGGCGGATCGGCTGGATGGGATCCGGCTCGGGCTTCAGGTCCAGCAGGAACGGAGGTTCCTGGATGTAGGTGCTCTTGGGGTCCCAGCGATACAACTCTCCCGTGGGAGCCGGCAACTCGTTCCATCGCGGGTTGGAGTCAAACACATTGGCATACCGACGGCGGAAAAGCTCTGGGGAGATTTGTTGCATCAGTTGCTGGATTTCTTCGGGCTGAGGCCACAAGTCGTGCAGATAAACGGGCTGGCCGTGGGGATCGGTGGCCAGGGGTTCTCGCGTCAGATCAAGGTCCACGCGTCCGGCCAAGGCGAAGGCCACCACCAGCGGGGGACTGGCCAGATAGTTGGCTTTGACCAGCGGGTTGACCCGACCTTCAAAGTTCCGGTTGCCACTGAGCACCGCAGCCGCCACCAATTCGCCTGCCCGAACCGCCTGGGCCACCGGCTCGGGAAGCGGTCCGCTGTTGCCAATGCAAGTGGTGCACCCGTAGCCCACCAAGTAAAACCCCACTTGCTTCAACGCTTCGTAAAGTCCGCTTTGTTCCAGGTAGTCGCTTACGACTCGGGAACCTGGGGCCAGGGAGGTTTTCACATAGCCTTGGGCCTTAAGTCCTCGGGCAGCAGCCTTTTGGGCCAGCAGCCCTGCGGCCAACATCACCGAAGGGTTGCTCGTGTTGGTGCAACTGGTAATGGCCGCTATGACCACCGAACCGTGAGTCAGCACGGCGGCTTGCCCGTCCAGTTGCACAGTCACGCTTCGGGAGAGCTGCTGGGAGTTGAGTCCATAGCCACGCTTTTCCACCGGAGCGCTGAGGGCAGTTTTGAAGGCACTTTTCAGTTCCCGCAAAGGGACGCGATCCTGGGGTCGTTTGGGCCCGGCCACGCTCGGCTCCACGGTGCTCAGGTCCAGGCGGAGCACTTTGGAGTATTGGGGCACGGGCCGATCCGGTGTGGCCAGCAGCCCTTGTTCTTGCATGTAAATGCGCACCAGCTCCACCTGGTCCGGATCGCGTCCGGTGCGACGCAGATAGTCCAGGGATTCTTCGTCCATGGGAAAGAATCCCATGGTGGCTCCGTACTCGGGAGCCATGTTGGCCAAAGTGGCCCGATCCGGTAGGCTCATCCCTTGCACCCCGGAGCCGAAAAACTCCACGAACTTGCCCACCACATTCTCTTGCCGCAGCAGCTCGGTGACGCGAAGTACCAAGTCGGTGGCCGTGGCTCCCGGGGGCAACTGGCCCACCAGCTCCATGCCGATCACTTCGGGCAGGAGCATGTAGATGGGCTGGCCCAACATTACAGCTTCGGCTTCAATGCCACCTACGCCCCAGCCGACGATCCCCAACCCGTTGATCATCGTGGTGTGGCTGTCGGTTCCGACCAGCGAGTCGGGATAGGCTACCGCTCCCAGGGAGTCTTTGCCCACCAGCACGCCTTGGGCCAGGAACTCCAGGTTGACCTGGTGCACGATTCCCACCCCCGGCGGCACCACCCGAAAGTTCTCAAACGCCTGCTGTCCCCACTTGAGAAACTCATAACGCTCCCGATTCCGTTGAAACTCCAGCTCAATGTTGCGTTCCAAGGCATCGGGTGTGCCGAACACATCCACCTGGATGGAGTGGTCGATGACCAGGTCCACGGGAATCAGGGGGTTGATCCGCTTGGGGTCTCCGCCCAGGCGTTTCATGGCGCTGCGCATGGCAGCTAGGTCCACCACGGCCGGCACCCCAGTAAAATCTTGCAAGATGACCCGAGCCGGCTTGAAAGGGATTTCGGCTTGTTGCTCCTCCGTGCCCCAAGAGGCAATCGTCCGCACATCCTGCTCGGTGATGGTGAACCCGTCGCAATTGCGCAGTGCCGACTCCAGCAGCACCCGGATGCAATAGGGCAAGCGATCCAGGGGCCCTAACCCACGCTGCTCCAACGCACTGAGCCGATAAATGCCCAAAGACCCCTGAGGGGTGGAGATCACATCCCGAGCGCCGAACGGGTCGTGCGTGCTCATGACAGTTCCTGGGGTTTGGCAAGCGGAGTCGTTAGTTTTTCTCCTCCAGGCTTCCCCTGTTTTGGCCTGGGTGGAAGCGTTGGAATTTGCTAGGCCAAGTTGGGGAAGGGTATGTGGAAAAGTGGTGCTAGTTTGCTAGCACTGCTGGCCTCAGCGTAGCGTTTTGGGCAGAAGTTGGGAAGACGAGCCTGGGCCGATCTTGTTCTCAACTCCGCCCCTGGATAGCATGGCTCCGCTTGGAAGCCCCTGAACCCTGTTGCAAGGATGCCGTCATGAGTTGTTATTCGCTCAGTGTGATTGCCTCCTGGGTCGGGGGAGAGGTTAGCCAGGGGGGGGAGACGCTGATCGGCGGGGCGGCGATTCTTCGGGACGCCGGTCCGGGACAAATCACCTTGGTGGACGACCCTCGCCGCATCCCCCTGTTCGAAACCTCTCCGGCTGCTGCCGCCGTGGTGCCCCCGGGTGTGGAAAGCTCCAAACCGGTGATCCGTGTGGAGGATGTGCATGGGGCGTTTGCCCAAATCGTGGCCCGATTCTCTCCTCCGGTGGAAAGCACCCATCCGGGAATCAGCCCCCAGGCGTTTGTCCATCCCACGGCCAAGCTGGCCCAAGGAGTGTCGGTCTTTCCTGGAGCGTGGATCGGGGCTCAGGTGGAAATTGGCCCGGGGTGTGTGATTCACTCCGGGGTGCGCATCATGGACGCCTGTCGCTTGGGGAGCCAAGTGGTGGTGTTTCCCAACGCCGTGTTGTACGAGCGCACGGTGGTGGGCAACCGGTGCATCATTCATGCCGGAGCGGTGTTAGGGGCCTATGGGTTCGGCTATCGCACCCGACAGGGACGCCACGAGCTTTCGGCCCAATTGGGCTATGTCGTCCTGGAAGACGATGTGGAGATCGGGGCCAATACCACGGTGGACCGCGGCACCTACGGGCCCACGGTGATCGGACAAGGAACCAAAGTGGACAACCTGGTCATGATCGCCCACAACTGCCGCATCGGACGACACAACCTGATCTGCTCCCAGGTGGGAATCGCCGGCAGTGTGACCACCGGAGACTATGTGGTCATGGCCGGTCAGGTGGGCATCCGGGATCATGTGCACATTGGTTCCCGAGCCGTGTTGGGTGCGATGGCCGGAATCATCAACAATGTGCCCGAAGGGATCACCGTCATCGGCATTCCGGCCACGGAGCAGCGGGACCAGAAGCTCAAACAAGCTGCCTTTGCCCGATTGCCCCAGATGCGTAAAGAACTCAAGGAGCTTCAGCGGCAAGTGGAGGAGCTTTCCCGACGCTTGCAACAACGACCCGCTGCTTAGTTCCCCACTAGCCACCTCGTGGACCAACTTGCAAAGCGATGAGCTGTTCGCCGGAAAAGCGGGCTGGGCCTCGGGAGCGTTTGTCCAGGGAGCCGTTGGGCGTGTTGGCCGGTTGGGGGGACTATCCGCGGGTGGTGGCCCAAGCTCTCCGACAACGCGGACACCCTGTGGTGGTGCTGGCCCTGAAAGACCACGCCGACCCCCGACTGGCTCAGGTGGCTGACGCGTTTTGCTGGATCGGGTTGGGCAGCTTTGGGCGCGCGGTTCGGGTGTTTCGCACCCAGGGGGTGCGTCGGGCGGTGTTGTTGGGCAAGTTGCGCAAAACCGAGTTCTTCCGACCCGGCGTGTGGTGGCAACATCGCCCCGATTGGAAATTCCTCTGGCACTTCGGCCCGCTGCTGTTCTCCCGAACCAAAAACCGAAAAGACGACACGCTGCTTCAAGCCCTGGTGGATGCCTTTGCTCGTCAAGGAGTGCAGATCGTGCCGCCGACGGATTTGTTGCCAGAACTGCTGGCCCCCCCCGGACTGTGGACCCAAAGAGCCCCCACACCCTATGAGCGGCAAGACATCCTCTTTGGGTGGCAACTGGCCCGAGAGATGGGCCGACTGGATGTGGGTCAAACCGTGGTGGTGAAGGCCCGAGCCGTGCTGGCCGTGGAGGCCATTGAAGGGACCGACGCCTGCATCGCCCGAGCCGGCCAACTTTGCCCCAGCGGCAGATTTACTGTGGTCAAAGTAGCCAAACCCCAACAAGACATGCGCTTTGATGTCCCCACCATCGGACGAAACACCATAGATCAACTCGTCCGAAGCGGAGCTTCCTGCCTGGCCATTGAGGCCGGAAAAACCGTGTTTCTGGACCGGGAGTATGTGGTGCGGGAAGCCGATCGGCACGGGATTGCGGTGGTTTCGCTGGTCCGGGCGGAGGATGTGTTTGGTCCACTGACGACCCTGCGGGCGGCTTAGCCGGCCGAAGGCTGCTGGCGATTGCCCATTCGCAAATAGTGCAACGCACGGCGGAAGTCGTCAGCCAGCGGGGCGGTAAACTGCACCACCTCACGCGACTGAGGATGCAAAAACTTCAGCCGCAAGGCGTGCAACGCCTGTCGCTCCAACACCACTTGCTCCAACTCCCCTTGAAGCTGATGCCACAGGGGCGTGGGAAGCACTTGGCCTTGAAGCTCCGAGCGCAGTTGGCCACTGGGGGTGAGCCAGTGGGAAGGGAGCAGGTGGCGGACCTGCACGGGACTTAGCCCCCCATAGAGCCCATCGCCCAAGACCGGATGACCCACCGCGGCCAAATGCACCCGAATCTGATGTGTCCTTCCGGTTCGGGGCATGACCCGAAGAAGCGTAAAACGCTCAAACCGTTCCAGCACTTCGTAGAAGGTTTCTGCATTTCTGGGGCGTAAGGCAGCAGGGCAGGTGGACATTTTTTTTCGGTTGTGGGGATGGCGTCCGATGGGCAGCTCGATCACATCGGCTTGGGCTTCCACCTGACCGTGCACCAGGGCCCAATACTCCTTCTCCACCCGACGCCGGCTGAATTGTTTGGCCAGCTTAGCATGCACTACATCGGTTCGGGCCACGACCATCACGCCGGAGGTGTCCCGATCCAACCGGTGCACGATCCCAGGCCGCACCGGCCCTCCCAGGCTGGAGAGCCGATCAAAGTGGTGTTGCAAGGCCGAAACCAGCGTCCCAGACCAATGCCCACAAGCCGGGTGGACCACCATCCCCACTGGCTTGTTGATCACGATGATCCACGGGTCTTCGTACAGCACATCCAGGGGGATGTCTTCGGGCAGGGGGGCTTGGGGAGGAGGCTGGGGCACTTGGACCACGACCAGATCGCCAGGGCGGAGTTTGTAGTTGGGCCGGGGCTTGCGGGTGCCTTCGGCCCCTAGAACCTGCACCGCTCCAGCATAAACGGCCCGCTGAAGAAAACTCCGGCTGAACTCCGGCATGCGTTGGGCCAGAAACACATCCAGCCGCTGGCCCACACACTCCGCATCCACCGGAAAGCGGACCACCTGATCGGTCAGCGGGACCTGCAAATCTTCGTGCACCATGCCTTTTTCCCTGCCAAGCCGCAAGCCCTGACGATGCCGGCTCTGTGGGCTATTCTACGGCTTGGCTTGGGGCAGGCTATCCCGATGCTTGGACAACTCTTGCAACGCTTCCTTCAGCCCCGGCAAAAGCTCCGCTCCAGCCAGAACCTGAATGCTGGAACCCACAAAATCCTTTCCGATCGGCTCATAGCGTCCACCCAAATGCTGGGCCAAAAACAGCTCCACCACCGCATTGAACGCCAGGCGGTTTTCTTTGCGCACAAAGCCGTGTCCTTCGTCGGGGAACAAGACATAAATGACCGGGATGCCCTTCTGCTTCATGGCCCGAACAATCTGGTCCGATTCGCTTTGCTTGACCCGAGGATCGTTGGCTCCTTGGCCAATCAGCAGCGGTCGTCGGATGCGGTCCACATAGGTCAGCGGAGAGCGTGAGCGGAGAAATCGGCGACCTTCTTCGGTGGTGTGGTCGCCCACTCGGGTTTGGAACAGCTTCAGGGCCGGTTTCCAGTAAGGCGGGACCGTGTTAAGCAGCGTGATCAAATTGCTTGGTCCAACGATGTCCACCCCACAGGCGAACACCTCCGGGGTGAAAGTCAGGCCCACCAAGGTGGCATAGCCGCCGTAGCTTCCGCCCATGATGCCCACTTGGTCTTTTTGAGCGATGCGTTGGTCCACGGCCCAATTAACAGCGTCGATCAGATCGTCGTGCATTTTGGCTCCCCATTGGCGATTACCGGCGTTGAGGAACTTTTTGCCAAAGCCGGTGGAGCCGCGGAAATTGACCGATAAGACGGCATAGCCTCGGTTGGCCAACCATTGATGGATGGGATGATAGCCCCAACTGTCCCGGGCCCACGGACCCCCGTGGACCAACAGCACCATCGGCACAGGGTGCTTGGGGCGTCCGTCCTGATCTGGATCGGCAGGCAGAGGGAGCGACAAATAGCTGACTAACTTCAACCCGTCCCGAGCCGGAATGATCACCGGGTGCATCCGCACCAAGGGCCAACGCTCCAGCTCTTTACGGTTGGTGAACAAGAATCGGGCCTGGCGGCGCTGGCGGTCGTACAGGTAGTAGCGTACCGGGCCGTTGTCCATCACATAGGCCACCAGCCACCACCGGAAGTCATAACTGGTGCTGGTGATGGTCAGTTCTCCGTCGGTCAGGGCCAGGAGGTATTCAAAGTCGGGTTGGACCTGAGGGTCCAGCACTTTCCAGTGTTTGCGTTCGTAGGTGAAGGTGGCGGCCAGCACTTGGTAAGTTTGCGGATGGATAAACGCTCCCGACAGATCGGCCCGTTCGTCCCGGGCCAACACGCGCCGGTTGCCGCTTTTCAGGTCCCAAGCCACCAACGCCGCTGTGTCCCGACCTCGGCTGTCCAGCAGGTAGAGCACTTGCCCGCTGCGGTCAAACTCCAAGGGGGAAGTGGTCAGGGAGTCTTCCTGGGGGATGCGCAGGAAAGGTTTCCACCCGTCCCCCTCGGGCACCAGAACATTCATGCCCCCGTCGGGTGCAAACTGCATGGCAAATCGCACCCGATAGTCGTCGTCGGTCACAAAGCCCAAAAAGCCAGGATTTTTTTGCAACAACTCCCGACGACCCGTGGTGATCTCCACCAGGTAAAGATCGTGCAATTGAGGCACCCGATCGTTCAGGGCCAGGATGACCCGAGTGGGGAACCGCGGGCTGATTCTCTCAATTCGGGCCGAGACTCCCTGGAAGGGGGTCAGGTCTCGCGTCTCTCCCGTGTTCAAGTCCACCACATAGACATGCCAGTTTTCGTTCCCCTGTTGGTCTTGCAAGTAGAGAATGTGGCGGCTGGTGTAAAGCCAACTGTAGCGGGTGATGCTTCGCTTGGATTGTTGGGTCAAGGGTCGGGCTTGTTGGGGGTTTTCTGCGGGAGCAATCCAAATGTTTAGCACTCCTTGGTGGGGAGCCAGGTAGGAGATCCACTTTCCGTCAGGGCTGATCCGCACCGCCGCTTTGTCCGGATCGCCCAAGAACACGCGCCGGGGAATAAGCGGCGGCTGGTTTGGGGCCCCGAGTGTCTCAACCCAACTGATGACCAAAAACATGCCCACTGCTGCCACTTGAAACCACCCATGCTCCCTCATGGCACGCTCCTTTGAAGTGCTTCAGTGAACCGGAACACGAGGTCCCTTTTCCTGGGGAGGCAAGTTCAGAAAAGAGGACCTTACCTAGCCTACCCGGCGACGGCGGAGGCTCCCAGAGTTTCTTGGGTTTTTCAGGTATTTCGTTTCACCTATTCCGATCTTGGCGGCTTTGAGGGATTTGCGTCTGGGAGATGTTGCCAGGGTTGTTCGGCAAGCGCGGGGGGCTTACCAGTGGCACAACCCCTACACTCTCTTGCTTGCGGCTCCGATTGTGCGGTTTGTGCAGAGCCCTGGGGGGCTTTTAAATCCCCGCTAGCTCCCTCGCCGATCATAGCGGCGCAGCGGCACAGAAGTGTCCCCAAGGTCTTGCCACGGAGGTGCTTGCCCAGGGAAAGGACGACCTGCACGATGAGGCCGTTGGTGTTGCTCGCTTTGGCGGTGGTGGTGTTGGGGCACCCTCAGCCCTCGACTGCTCAGACCCCCTCTTCTTCACCCCGAATTACCCCGCTGGTGCGAGCCATCCAAAATGCTCTGCCTGCCGTGGTTGCCATCCGCAGCCAACGCCACCTGCGGACCGTCTCCGGGCCAGGTTCCCTGGGCCAGCCTCAGCAGATTGAGGGCATGGGCGCCGGGGTGATTCTTCATCGGGACGGTTTTATCCTGACCAACCATCATGTCGTAGCTGCGGTGGAGCGCATTTATGTGACCCTCTCCGACGGGCGCACCTTTGAAGCCCAGCGGTTAGGCTCGGACCCCCAGGCCGATCTGGCCGTGTTGCGCATCCGCACTCCCAGTCCTTTGCCCGAAGTGCCCTTGGGCTCCTCGCACGATCTGATGTTGGGAGAACCTGTGCTGGCTATCGGAAATCCCTTCGGCTATGACCACACCATCACCCGAGGGATCATCAGCGCTTTGGGGCGTCGGGTGCAAGTGAACGAAGAACTAATCTATCCCGATCTGATCCAAACCGACGCGGCCATCAACCCGGGCAACAGCGGAGGACCGCTCATCAATGCCGAAGGCAAAATGATCGGACTGACGGTGGCGGTTCGGGTGGGGGCTCAGGGAATTGGGTTTGCCATTCCGGTCAACCGGGCTTTGCAAGTGGCTGCCCAAATCTTGCAACGCTGGCGGCCAGTGCGTCATGGAATTCGCCTGCACTGGTCCGTTGAAGCGGAGGCTTGGGTAGTAGGTGCGGTCCTTCCAGGTTCTCCGGCCCAAAATGCCTCTCTGCGACCCGGCGACCAAATTCTCCGCGTCAACGGCCAACCCACCTCCAATCCGGTCAGCCTTCAGTTGGCTTTGCTGCAAAGTCCCCAGCGTAGCGTGCGCCTCCAAGTGCAGCGGGCCGGAGAGTCGGTGCAGATGTTGCTCAACCTGCCTCCTGGTCCGGAAACGGAGGATTTGGCTTGGGAACTGCTGGGGCTGAAGTTGGAGCCCATCGGTCAGGAAGTATTGAAAAAGTGGCAGGTGCCCTATCGAGGCGGATTGCGCGTGGCCCAGGTCCGCCAAGGCTCCCCGGCCCAGCGACAAGGACTGCGCGTGGGCGACATCCTGGTGGGTATTCACATCTGGGAAACCCTCCTGCCAGAGCATGTGCGATACATCCTCAATCGCCCCGACCTGGAAAAACTCCAGCCGTTGAAGTTCTATGTCATCCGTCAGGGGGAAACTTTTTACGGACACCTCCAGGTGGAGTAGTTGAAGGTCTTGGGTCCTGGGTCGTGGGTCTGGGGCGAGCCCGCAGCTTTAGCTGCGGGAGTGAGTTGAGCAAGCACGCTTCCACTTGCACTCAAACGCTGGAACGAGAGTCAGCGTCTATTTCCACGCCTCGCACGCCGAACCCCGGCGAGCCCCTAGCTTCAGCTCGGGGAGCGATTTGAAGAAAAGTGGCGTCCACTTGCATGCATGCGTCGAAACAACAACCATCGCAACTCACCCGCGCCGCACGCCGCTTACGGAAGTTCCTTGATCAGAATGTCTTTGAATCGCACTTCCATGGCCGGACCGGTGTGGAGCTGGAAAGCGATGATTCCCTCTTGGGCGCCGCGTTTGGGATCTTCTTCCACATAGTCCACCGTCAAGTGGCCGTTCAGATAGAGCCGAATCCGAGGCCCTTGGGCCACAATCGTGTACTGGTTCCATTGGCCGGGTTTGTAGAACTGTTTGACTTTCTCAGGGTCCACATCGGCCAGGATTCCCCGGCCGCGCTCTTCGTACAGAATGCCCATGTAGCGACGCTCGGCGATGTCGGCTTGATAGCCTCGGACCACATAGTTCGGCAGCAACTGGCTGCGGAACTGGATCCCAGAGTTGTGATTGCGCAGCTTGAACTTCACTTTGAGGATGAAGTTGCGGAACTTTTTCCGCGTGGCCAGGAAGGAGTTGTGGCGAATGCGTTTGCCGTCGGTGGAGCCGACGATCTGGCCGTCTTCCACGCGCCACAGTTGCGGATCGCCCACAAACCCGTTGAGGGTTTTCCCGTCAAAAAGTGGCACAAAGCCGGATTCCTCCTGGGCCCAAGCCCCCGGCCGCACCAGCCATCCCAACGCCACAACCGCGATTGCCAGGACTGTGCTGCGCATGGTTTATCACCCTTGTTGTGTGAGGAACGGGAAATGCATTTCCATAATAATCGATTAAAGCAGGGATGCACGCTTGGTGGTTTAGCGTGGTTTTTGAGGGGTGTTGGGGGGCCTTAGTTGGGTGCTGAGTCGCACCAGAAGTCGCTCCAGCACCAAGGGGGGCGGGAGTTGGCTATAGCCTTTCAGGGCGGCGTCGGCCTCGGTGCACCAGGTGGCCAGTTCCCGACCGCGAAAGCGTCCCAGTTGTTTAAGCTGCTGAGCCCGAGTGGAAAGAGCAAACCGTTTTTCTCCAGCTTCCAAAAGCGCCTGGTCCAAGGAGACGCGTCGGCCTTGTTCCCAGTGGTGCAGAAAAATCTCCGTGGCAGTAGCCATGCGTCGCAACACGCAACTCAACGGAGCCAGCACGGCCAAGGGGTCTTGACCGGAGTGCAAAAGCTCCCCAAGCAATTTCAGCCCCTGGCCCGCATCCCCTTGCAAGGCGGCGTCAATCATGGCCCAAACCGTCTGCGTGCGCCACGACCCTACGAGACGCTCTACCAACTCAGCGGTGATCTTCCCCTTGGCTCCTGCGGCGGCAGCCAGTTTGGCCAGCTCTTGATCAAGCAACGCAGGCTGGGTTCCGGCGCGTTCTACCATCAACTCGGCGGCTTCCGGGCTGAGGGTGCAGTTGTGATGGGAACGAGCCCGAGCCACAAGCCACTTGGCCAACTCGCCCGAAGCCAACTCCCCACAGCGTATCACCAGTCCACGGCGACTGATGGCCCTGTAAAGCTTGGTGCTGGACGACTCCGCATCGGCCACCAGGACCAAGGTGCATGTTTTGGGCGGATTTTGCAGGGCTTTTTCCAACGGGGCACGATGTCGCCGAATCCAAGCGTCGGCTTCTTGAACAATGACCAGGCGGTGAGAGGTAAACAAGCCGGGCGTTTCCCACAAGTTGGCCACTTGTTCCCAGTTGACCTGCGGGCCGGAAAGTTCATCGGCCAAGGTGTTCTGCTGGGCCAGAGCCGCTTGGCGTAGCCAATTTAGGGCTTCGTGCCGAAAAAGCGGCTCACTGCCCACTACCAACACCACCGCAGGCAATTGCTGCGGAGGATCAGGCAACCGGTGGGCTTGAAGTACACTCATGCCATCGCCACTTTCCAGGAGGTCTTTTGGCAAGTTAACTGCTGCCAGAACACTTGACCAGAGTGGGCCAGAGGGATGCGAGCAATCCTCCGTGGAGACCAGGCAGCGTTTAGGCAGAGCAGGGGGGATTATCAGGAGGGTGTTGGGGCGGGATTTGGCGTCCGTGGGGGTCGTGGGTTCGGGCCAGGGTGTCGGCCAAATGTTGTTG
>JAJRRR010000037.1 GCA_024279285.1 Planctomycetota bacterium | reverse complement strand
GTCAAAAGCCGGACAGTTTAGTCCCAGGCGATGTTGAAGCGTGCAGGCGGTAGCCGGGAGCCGCTTGTCAGGAGTAAAAGTGGCCAGCAGAAGCAAGTCCACCGAGTCGGCATCCACGCCCGAGCGTTCCAGACATACCCGGGCAGCTTGATAAGCCATCTGGCCGGTAGTTTGTTCCGCTCGGGCCACACGCCGGGTGTGAATTCCGCTGCGTTGGACAATCCACTGCGGATCACAACCCACCTGTTGGCGCAGTTGTTCGTTGGTTACCACTTGCTCGGGCACAAACGCTCCCGTGGAAAGTACCTGCACCCCAGTAAGCGTGCGAATCTTGAACTGCTGACTGCGAGACGCCGAAAGTTGTGTGCTCATCCGGCCAATCCTACAGAGGAATCCGGACCAAAGCAGCCAAAACCCCCTGCCAGTTTGCCGCAACCCTAGGGCCATGTCAACGAAATAGGATTCAACTTCGTGAGGAAAGCCTGGGTGGGCAAAACGCTGGTTTCAACCGGGGAAATCAGCCCGAAGGCCTTGCCCGTGCCCCTGGGCTGAGTGGTCCGAGCCAATTAAAATGCCCGCATGCGGGTACAATTGATGGCAACTTGCCTGGGAGATGTGCTTCGTCCTGCGGCGGTGCAGGCAACGGTGGAGATTCTGCACCGGCTGGGCCATCAGGTGGAGTTTCCCTGGCAACAGACCTGTTGTGGCCAGCCGCTTTACAACAGCGGATATGCCCATTGGGCCCGACGGCAAGCCCAACACACCATAGAAGTCTTCTCCCAAAGCGACGACCCGGTGGTCACCCCGTCAGGCTCTTGTGCCGCCATGGTCAAGGTGGAATATTTGCACCTTTTTGAGCCAGAGGAACCGTGGCACGATCGGGCTCGGGAATTGGCCCAACGCACTTTTGAGCTTTCCGATTTCTTAGTGAATGTGCTCCAGGTAGAGGACCTGGGAGCCCGATACCAAGGCCGCGTGGCCTATCACTTCGCTTGCCACCTCCGGGTGCTTGGTCTGGAGGACGAACCTTTGCGGCTGATTCGTCGTGTGGAAGGGGTGGAACTGGTGGAGCTGGCCCGAGCCGATCAATGTTGCGGGTTTGGAGGCTCGTTTTCGGTCCGTTATGGGGACATCTCCGGAGCCATGGTGCGTGACAAAGCCATGTGCATCCTGGCATCAGGAGCCGACACGGTCGTCTCCACCGACACCGGTTGTCTGATGAACATCGGCGGCTATTTGCACCGGCGCCAAATCCCGGTGCGTGTTATGCACCTGGCCGAGCTGCTCAACCACCGCTAGGGATCTCACTGGTTGCGCCGGCAGAAGCTGGGAAGGAAAACAGGAGGCAATTTCCGCCCTTAGCGCCTGCCCGGGAACAACCCTCTTCTCCTGTCGCACTTTGCAGGGCGATGTGCCCCGACCAGGGCACAAGTTGCTCACTGGATCCGTGTCTGTTTATGGAGACGAAGGTCGAGCCGGGAGGGAGTTTAGCGTGTAGTAGGCGTCTGGGTGCAGAAGTGGGGAGCCGTCCTGAGCACGGAAGTTGCGCAGTTGCAAGTGGAACACCCGGCCCGGCTGCCTCCGGGAAACCCAAAGCTCCACTTCGTATCCGTCCGAGGAAACCCTGACGCGGTCCACCGGGTTTTCGCGTCGCTTGATCTCCGGGGAGCCATAGGTGGACCAGTAGTGGTAGGTGTAGGACTCCAGGAAATAGCTTTCCCGCTTGGCTGCCTGGTGGGGATCCACTGGTTTGGTGAAGCGGAGTTTCCATCCTTGGGGAGTGACTTTCATCCACAGGAGTTCAAAAGGCACTCGGCCGGTGAAGAGGACGCGTTGCAAGCCGTGCACTTGTCCGCCCACGGACCCCCAGCCCCGATTGGTCTGGGCCACAAACAACGAGCCATCAGGAGCAAACTCCAGACGGTTCACACCGCATTGGAAGCCGGATCGGAAAAGTATCACCGCCCCTTGGGTTCTTCCGCCCACTTCTTCCAGACATACGCGCATGATGAGCGAGTTGGTTTGATCTCCCACGAAGCACTGTCCCGCAAAGGGTCCGAAGCGCCCACCAGTGGTGTCCCAAACCGGTTCGCTGGCCGAACGGCTCATCCAGTAGGGGAACCACACAGCCGGGGGAACGGGCTTGGTGGGGGGCTTGCGCTGGGGAGCCCATTGGGCACTGGCCACATGCCCATAAAACTCCCCCCGACGCACCTCTTGCAGTTTGCACGCGGCTACCCATTCCCCTTGGTTGTCGGTGAAGAAAAGTTTTCCCTGGGGGGAGAACTGCAAGCCGTTGGGGCTGCGCAGCCCAAAGGCCCAAGGGATCATCTGGCCCGAGGGGGTGATCTTCACGCACCACCCGCGATAGGCCGCCCGAGCCTGATGCCCTCGGCCAAAAGCCAGATTGAGCGTGATAAAAAAGTTGCCTTGGGCATCGCGTACCGGACCGTAGCAGTACTCGTGATAATTGCCCGATAGTCCAAACTCGTCGCAAATCGTCGTGAACCGATCAGCCCGATCGTCCCCGTCCAGGTCTTCCACAAGGGTCACTTCAGGCCGCTGAGCTACATAGAGCCGATTGGGTGGCACCAGGCACAGGCCCAACGGCTCGTGCAGCCCGGTGGCATAACGATGCCACCGCACTTGGTCGGGATCCTCGGCCGTGGGATTTTCCACCAGCCAGATGTCTCCTCGTCGGGTGGCCACATAAAGTTTCCCATCGGGACGGAAGGCCAGTCCTCCTCCTTCTATCAGTTCCCCAGGAGGCAAGGGGATGGTTTGAATCTGGTAGTAAGCCGCTTCCCCCTGTTGAGGCGGAAAATCCCGATCCAGCAGCCGTTCCAGTTTGGCCCAAAGACGGCTGGGCACTTCGCTGCGGTAGTAAAATCCCCACTCGCCCCGAATATTGGCCACCTTGATCAAAAGATGGTTTTCCCCTTGGCGGAGCTGGAGCCGGAGCCGTTCTTGCCCTGGTGCGGCAGGCCGCTGTACATCGTGCTCCAGGAGCTTTTGACCGTTGAGCCACACC
>JAJRRR010000036.1 GCA_024279285.1 Planctomycetota bacterium | reverse complement strand
TCGGGCAAAGATGCGATCTGCCACACCCACCGTGGCTTGCTCAGCCGGGACAAAGCTCCCCAATTGGGCCATTAGCACAATCAAAGCCACCTGGCGAATGTAAGTGCTTTTGCCGGCCATGTTGGGACCGGTGATGAGCAGGATGCGGCTTTCTGCATCGCAACGAGCGTCATTGGGCACAAAGGTGCCTTCTGGCTCGGTCAGGTCCAGGACCGGATGGCGTCCCTGGCGGATGTCCAGCACGGGCTCGGCGACCACATGGGGACGCACATAGTTGCGTCTCACGGCCTGATGGGCAAAAGCGGCCAGAACATCCACTTGGGCCACCGCTTCTGCACTGCATTGCAAAGGACCCAAGTGCTCCAGCACTTCGTCCCGAAGTTGAGCAAACAGCTCCGCTTCCAGTGCCCGGGCTTGCTCCTCGGCCCGAAGCACCTTCTCCTCGTACTCTTTCAACTCGGGCGTAATGTAACGCTCGGCGTTCTTCAGGGTTTGCTTGCGTACATAGTCCGGTGGCACCTTGTCCCGATGGGTGTTGGTCACTTCCAAGTAGTAGCCAAAGACCTGATTGAAACCCACCTTGAGTGAAGGGATGCCGGTGCGTTGGATTTCCCGAGCCTGATACTGGGCAATCCACTGTTTGCCTCCTTGGGCCAGTTGGCGAAGCTCATCCAGCTTGGGATGAAATCCGGACCGGATGATCCCGCCGTCGTTGATGGTGGTGGGAGGGTCGTCCACCAGAGCCTCTTGCAACTTTTGGGCAAGCTGGGAACAGGGTTGGATTTGTTGGGCCAGTTGGGCCAGCAGCTTTTCGGGTTGGTTTTGGAGGAGTTGCTTTAGTTTGGGGAGCACTTGCAAGGAATCGCCCACGGCTTTCAAGTCCCTGGGATTGGCTCGGCCGGTGCTCACCCGAGCCAACAGCCGTGGCAAGTCGTACAATCGGCCCAACTCCTCACGAACCTTCCGCCGCAAAGCGGAATCGCGCACCAGGGTTTCCACGGCATCCTGACGCTGGCGAATCTGGTCCACTTGGCACAAGGGCCGCTGGAGCCATTCGGCCAGTTCTCGCCCGCCCATGGCCGTAACGGTCTGATCCAGCACCCAAAACAACGAGCCGTGTCGGCCACCACCTCGGAGCGTGCGCTCCAGCTCCAACGCCCGACGAGTAAACTCGTCCAAAAGCAACCACTCAGCAGAGCGAAACGGCCGCAGGTGGTCCAGATGGGCCAGAGCGGTTTTTTGAGTCTCCTGAAGGTAGCTCAGCACCACTCCTGCGGCCACCAGGGCCAGGCGGTCCTGCTGAGGATTAAAGCCGAATCCTTCCAGAGCGTGGGACCCGAAGTGCTCCCGGAGCAGTTTCAAAGCCGTCTGGGGGTCCCAGTGCCAGGAAGGGCGAACCGTGGCCACCGTTCCGGATTGTTCCAGCGTGGGAGGCAGGGACATTCCTTCGGGCAGCAGGCACTCCACGGCTTGAATCCTGCCCAGGTGGTCCCAAACTTCCCCCTCCGGCACACAAGTGGCGAAAAACTTCCCAGTGGAGACATCCACCCAAGCCACGCCCCAAGCCGGGGAAGCCTTGGCCGAGGGTTGGGCAGGCTGGGCCGGGGCCACGGCGGCCAGGTAGTTGCTTTGTTTAGGCTCCAGGAGTTGTTCTTCCGTGAGGGTGCCTCGTGTGACGATGCGCGTGATTTCCCGACGCACCAGCCCTTTGGCCTGGCGTGGGTCCTCCACCTGGTCACAAATGGCTACCCGATATCCGGCCGCAACCAGCTTGCCCAGATAGTGCTCCAACTGGTGATAGGGAAATCCGGCCATGGGCACGGCCCCAGGGCCTTTTTCTCGGCTGGTGAGCGTCAAGTTGAGCACTCGGGCGGCGATGTGAGCATCCTCATAAAACAGCTCATAGAAATCGCCCATGCGAAACAGCAGGATGGCATCCGGGCAGGACGCCTTGGCCTGCTGGTACTGTTTCATCATGGGCGTGGTGCTCATGGGTTGGCGTTCCCTCTACCGGACCGGAAAAACTCAAGCGTGCCCCAGACCCTTGTGGCCTCATGCTATCACAGGGTTCAAAATATCGTCCAGAGTCCCAACAGTTGGGCTGATACGCTCCCGAACTTACCCACAAGGCGACAAATTCATGCCCCAACCTGCTCTGCTACTTCTGGCCCACGGAACCCGAGATCCCCGAGGTCTGGCCGAAGTCAAACAACTGGCCCGGGGAATTGAGCAGCATCTGCCAGGGTGGACAGTGGAGTTGGGTTTTTTGGAGCTGGCCCGACCCACCGTGGATGAAGCTCTGCACAAGCTGTTGGATTCGGTCCCAGCCGAGGTGATCGTAGAGCCACTTTTGCTTTTTGCTGCAGGGCACTGGAAACGGGATGTGCCCAAGCTGCTGGCTCCCTGGCAAGCCCGACATCCCCAACTGCGCTGGCACACCGTGGAGCCGTTGGACTGCGATCCTGGGGTGGTGGAGTTGGCCGTGCGGCGGTATTGGGCGGCGGTAGGTTGTCTGGGGATGGAGGGAGCCTCTTTGCCCCTGGCTCCCACCGACCATCCTCTCTCCGCCGCAGAGCCTGGTTGGGGGTTGGTTATGGTGGGCCGAGGCACCTCAGACCCCCTGGCTCAACAGCGACTTCACCGCTTGGCTCAACTGGTTGCCCGGCGAGTTCATGCTCCTTGGGTTCAAGCGTGCTTTGTGGTGGGGGGGAAACCGCTTTTGGAGGAAGTGTTGGGGGCACTTGCTCGGCAGCCCCGAGTGCCCCTGGTCGTCCAGCCCCATTTGCTCTTTCATGGTCAGGTGTTGGAGGAAATTCGCCATCGGGTCCAAGGGGTGGCACGGCGGTTGGGTTCGCAGTGGATTCGCTTGGCGGAGCACCTGGGTCCGGATGCCCAACTGGCCCAACTGTTGGCCCAAAAGGCCTTGGCCGCCATCCAGCCCCTTGGCCCGGATCCCCAGCCCGACACCTCTTGTCCTACCTAAGTTTGCTCCAACAACGCTTGCCCCGATACGATGGGTTACGACCCTTCCCAGGCGGAGATCCCCCAAATGGCCAAGCAGTCTGTGCAAACTTACGAGTGGGGCTGCACCGGCATGGGATGTTTTGGCATGCTCGTCATGCTGGTGTTTATGCCGCTTATCATGTTGATAGACGAAAAAGCCGCCGAAACTCATCCTAATTGGTTCGCCGTGGTCTTCCTTTTGCTGTTGGGAGTGTTGGCTCTGGTGTTCCATTTCAAAATCTGGCCAGCGTTGAATCGTCCAAGCTCTGAGGGTTCGGACCTTTCCGGCCACCGGCCCTCGTCAAGTTCCCCCGGTTTGTCAGGATATTCTTCCGGATTCCGATCCTCCGGCTCCAACCGCCGTCGCTCGGAGGATGATTTCCCTTGGGAAGCCTTTGCCTACGGATACCTGTTGCACGAGTTGCTGGACGACGACTCTGACTCCAAGAGCGCGGAAAGCTGGAGCGACTGGAGCGAAAGCGGCGAATCGGACGCAGGACCTTCTTTTGGTGAAGGCGAGGGAGAGTTTGGGGAAGACCCGTGGGAAGACTTCTAGCCGGGGACTTGGGTGGACCAGCTTCATACCCCGATTGTTCAAATGTACTTGAGAGCCCGATCCGAGATGTCCTTGCGACACCAGGCGCCTTCCCAACGAATGAGCTTTACCGCCCGATAGGCTTCGTACTTGGCGGCGGAGATGGTGGGTCCTCGGGCGGTCACTCCCAGCACTCGTCCTCCGGCCGTGACGATCTGATCGTTTTGTCGGGCGGTGCCGGCATGGAAGACTTTGACATTTTCCAGCTCTTGGGCCTGTTCCAGCCCACGAATCACTTTTCCTTTCTCGTAAGGGCCAGGGTAGCCTTCGCTGGCCATCACCACGCAGATGGCCGCCCCGGGTTCCCAATCGGGCGGGTCCACGCGTTGGAGTCTTCCTCGGGCAGCTTCCCAAAGAATCGGCAACAAGTCTCCTTTCATCCGAAACAGCGTGGGCTGACACTCCGGATCGCCGAAGCGGACATTGAACTCCAGCACCTTAGGTCCTTGGCGGGTGATCATCAGTCCGGCGTACAACACCCCTCGGAACGGACGCCCTTTATGCTTCAAGGCATGCACAGTGGGCACCAAGATGCGCTCTTCAATCCAGTGCAGGGTTTGTTCGTCCACCACGGGTGTGGGGCAATAGGCGCCCATGCCGCCGGTGTTGGGCCCTTGGTCGCCTTCATAGGCCCGCTTGTGATCCTGCGAAGGAGGCAGGGTGAGAATGGTGCGGCCGTCGGTGATGGCCATCACGCTCACCTCTTCCCCGTCCAGACGCTCCTCAATCACCAGCCGGTTGCCTGCCTCGCCGAACTGCTTTTCAATCCCGATGCGGCGGACTGCTTCCAGGGCCTCCTGGCGATTGGAGCAAACGATCACTCCCTTGCCGGCGGCCAGCCCATCGGCTTTGACCACCACGGGCATGTCTTCCCGAGACTCTAAGAAGCGGATGGCTGCTTCGGCTTCGTGAAAGATGTGGAACTCGGGTGTGGGTACAGCAGCCGAGCGAAGCAGCTCTTTGCAGAACACTTTGCTGCTTTCCAGCTCGGCGGCGGCTTGAGTGGGTCCAAAGATCGTTAGCCCCTGGGCTTGAAAAGCATCCACAATTCCTAAAGCCAGAGGCTGCTCAGGGCCCACCACCGTGAGGTCAATCTTCTCCTGCCGGGCGAACTGGACCAAGCGAGCGATGTCTGTGGCGGGGATAGGCACATTCTGGCCCTCTTCCTCAGTGCCGGCGTTGCCTGGGGCGATGAAGACTTTTTGGGCCAGAGGGCTTTGGGCCAACTTCCAGGCCAAGGCGTGTTCTCGGCCTCCACTGCCAACGACCAGGACTTTCATGGTTAGGACCGGCCTCGTTTTGCAGTTGCGGGATTCAACGCCACCAACAGCTTCAAAGGCTGTGTGCGAAACTCATACTAGGTTCCCTGACCCACAGGTCAAGCCGCGAAGCGATCCACAGTGGCCGTGATTTGATCCAACACCTCCAGCTCGTGCTCCAAGGGCTGACCATCCACCCGAGGCTGAGCTTGACGCGAAAAACCATCCACACACAGCCCTTGAGAGGTGGCTTGGAGGATGAGCTGGGCCACAAATTCTCGTCCTGGCCAGGTGGCCAAGCAGCCGGCTTGTTGAGCCAAGTGAGCGGCCAGAGCGTATCCGGCCCAATTGCTCGCCCCACTTACCAGCGAAAACCGACAACCCACTCGAGACAAAATCCGATGCGGCCAAGGAGCCCGAACCACCTGAACCAACTCCCGAGGACTTACCGTTCCGGCTCCCAGCTCATTCCCACCGTCCCAAATCCCTATCGTCACCACATCCGGGAACCTCTGGGCGAGGTGTTCAAACACTCGGGCTCCTGAGGCGCTCCAGCGGTGGATGGACTGGCCGTGCATGTTGAAGCACAGGTCCTGAGCCCCCAGCCCCATTCGGGAAATCCACTCGTGCTGCTCTAGAGGGGAGAAGTTCCATCGGGCCAGCGATTCCCGATGATGGCTGGGACCAGGGCGTTCGATGGCAACCAGATGAGTGATCGGCTCCCCGGAGCAGTCCGAAAGCAGTTCCTCCAATCCGGCGGGCAAACCACCAGGAGAGGATCGCTCCAGGGGAGGAATGGGCCGCAGCAGGTCTTCGTTCAGGCCCAACATCTCAACCCCCAGCAGCAAAAACCGCCATGCCCAAGGATCAGCCAGAATTGCCACTTGGGTTCCCAAGCGTTGCAAAGCCCAGGCCAACAACAAAGCCGCCGGGGGGCCGTCGGTCTCCGGCACACAGGTGCCTGCCAAGGGAATGGGAAACCCGGTGAAAAGGACCACCCGTTTGGCTCCCAGCAGACTTTGAGCCGCTTGGCCGAAGTGGTCTTGGAGTCCTAAGCACCCTTGGGCAGCGGCGCAAGCTGGGCCCCGATTGGATGGGTCTTGCCAAAGGATGTGCTGCAAAGCTTGGGCCAGTTGGGGATTCATGCCACCACGCGACGCATGCAGCAGTTTTTGAACTTCTTGCCACTTCCGCATGGGCAGGGATCGTTTCGTCCGATGCGTGGACCACGACGGCGGATCGGCTCCGGCTTGGACTCTTCTTGGCCGGCTGATTCGGCTTGCTGTTGCATGGTTTGGGTCAGTGAAGCGGCTTCGTCGTGTCGGGCTTCGGCTTCTACCCAGGTGG
>JAJRRR010000035.1 GCA_024279285.1 Planctomycetota bacterium | reverse complement strand
TGCCGGGCAAAGCTCAGCCCGTGGCGAAGCTGCTCCGGCAAGTCTTGTTCCAACTCCACCGACTCGGGTAGGTGGAACAGATTGCAAGAAGCCGAGAGCCACAGCCGCTCCGGGCTTGTCCGGGGCAGCAACTGCTGGCGGATCATTTCATAAACCGCCTCCAGATCAGTGCGCCACACATTGCGTCCGTCCACCACTCCGGCCACGAGCACTTTGTCCTGAGGGAAACCGTGTTCGGCAAGTGCCTGAAGGTTCTCCTCTTTCCCTCGCACCAGGTCCAGCCCCACTCCGGCCACGGGAAGCTGCATCACTTGGTTCCACACCGGGCCAATGCCGCCATAGCTGGTGTGTAGGATCACCTGGGCCGGTAGATCCGCTAGGGTTTCGTAGGCTCGTTGGACCGCTGGCCACTCCTGTTGGGGAACATCACACACCAGCCAGGACTCATCCAGATGGATTACTTGGGCTCCGTGCTGGATCAGTTGCTCCAGCCCTTGGCGGAACACGGGCAACATGCGGTCCATAGTCTCCAACAGCTCTGGACCGACAAGCTTGGCTAGTTTCAAAAAGGTGTAAGGGCCCACCAGCACTGCTTTGAGCCCTTGGCCCAAGGTGGCCTGAGCCTGTTGCCAAGGCCCAAGCAACCATTCACCATGAAGCAAAAACTGCTGCGGAATCTGCGGCACCAAGTAGTGGTAATTGGTGTCAAACCACTTGGTCATCTCCAGCGGAGGAATGCCTTGGTGTCCTCGGGCCAAGGCGAAGTAGAGCATGGGCGTGATCCGGCGGCCTTGTTCTTCGTAAAGCTGCTGGAAGCGTTGGGGAATGCAGCCCAACCACACCGCTACATCCAGCACCTGGTCATAAAGGCTGAAATCACCCACCGGCACCAACTCTAATCCGGCTCCGCGTTGGGTCATGAGCCGCTCGGTACGCAGTTGGGCAATCTGGGTGTTGAATTCCTCCGGGGTGATCTTGCCGGCCCAAAACCGCTCCAAGGCCTTCTTGTATTGACGCTGAGGACCCAGGCGGGGATAACCCGGCACGGTGGTCGTGAAAGCCTGCATGGATGGCCACTCCTTCGTAATTGCACAAAACAGCACCCAATTCCGCGAACCCCTGATGTTTAATCAAAAACCTCCCAAGGTGTAAAGCCACCGTAGAAACTCTCAAGGGCAGGACCTGTTTGCTAGTGCCATCGGTGCTCTGGCCTGGGTGCCCAAGGGGGTTTGTTTCTGGGGCCATTTCATCCCAGGGGATCACTTGGGCTGGCAAGAGCTGAGTCGGTGGCGTTGGGTCCACAGTCGCATCAAAGAGGTGTGCCATCGGGCGGCCAGGCGACCAGCTCCGTAGGTGATCAGCACACACAGGGTTAGTTGGGCCACACTCCAGCCCAAGGCCTGAGGTTCTCCGGGAGCCAGTTCCAGCCAAGTGGCCAAGGGGCTTGATTCTCCGGAACCCACTGCCACTGCCACCGCGGCATATCCGGCCCCGGACAAGGCATAAACGGCCATGAGCACCCAAGTGGTCAGCCAATCGGGGAGCAGAAGGACCCAAAGGGCGAAGGCCAGTTGAACTCCGGCCACAGCCAAACTCAAGACGGCCCAAAGTGGCAGCGGTTCTTCCCCCAGGGCCCAAACCCCCGGCACCGTTGCTAACAAACCGGTGGCCACGGCCACCCAAGCCAGCATCCGAGCCGATTGGATTTTGCCCGGATCTGCCGCCCAGGGACTCCACCAAGGCAGATCTTCTGAAAAGGGGAGCACCACCACCTGATCCAGCTGTTCCAAAGGGTCCAGCTTGGCCCAGACCGCCTCCTCGTCCGGACTTTCCGAACGGGAAGGAGCTGAAAGCTCGGAGAGTGCTTGGGAGTGGGCGTTTTCTTTTGTTTCGGGGGAGCGGGCCGCGGACTTTTGCTGGGCGGAGTCGTCCTGAAGGGGACCGTTGACCGAATCGGACGGGGCCTTAACCACTACCTTTTGCCCACAGAGCGGACAGCGCACCTTGCGTCCCAAGTGCCGCTGAGGAGCCGCCAAGCGATGCCCTTGAGGGCAACGAAACTCAATCATGGACCTGCAAGCCCCTTTTATTTTAACGAATCAACTAAAAACAATATATCGGCCCAAGCAGGGAAAGGGGGGCTTCCTAGACTTGTTCCCGAGGCACGCGCACCACGGCGGCCACCGTGTCACCTTCGTCCAGGCTCATCAGCCGCACGCCTTGGGTGTTGCGACCGATGATGCTGACATCTTGGACGCGGATGCGTTGGATTTTTCCACGAGCGGAGATCATCAGCACTTCGTCCTGATCGCGGACCGAAACCACCCCGACGACTGGACCGTTGCGCGGGGTGGTCTTGATGTCCCGAAGGCCCTTGCCCCCCCGACGCTGGGGGCGATAGCGCATGGTGGAAGAAGGATGCCCGTCTTCTTCGGCTTCTTCCTCGTGGTGTTCTTGCTCCGGGTCGGAAGAATCGGAGGTTTCACTCCCAGGGGGGCCAAAAGGCGTGCGCTTCCCATAGCCGTGTTCGCAGACGGTCAGCAGATAGCCTTCGGGGTCCACGACCACCATGCCGACTACTTCGTCCCCTGGGGCCAGTTCAATCCCTTTGACCCCTGCGGCTGCACGGCCCATAGCGCGAACTTGGGACTCTTCGAACCGGATGACCATGCCGTTTTTGGTGGCCAGGAGCAGTTCGTCTCCGTCCCGGGCCACGACCACATCCACCAACTCATCTCCGGGGCGGAGCCGAATGGCAATAATTCCCCCACGCTGAGGACGACTATAGGCTTGGAGCAGGGTCTTTTTGACCAATCCTCCCCGGGTGGCCATGACCAGGTAGCTGTCTTCGTCAAACTCGCGTACCGGGCGGCAATCGGTTACTTTTTCTCCCTCTTGGAGCCGCAAAAGATTAACAATGGCTCGGCCCCGACTGTCCCGACTCCCCTGGGGCAAGTCATAGACTTTTTTCCAGTACACTTTCCCCTGATTGGTGAAAAACAACAGGTAAGCATGCGTGGAGGCCACGAACAGATGTTCGATGGGGTCTTCTTCATCGGTTCGGGCTCCGCGCAGCCCTTTGCCTCCCCGACGCTGCGCCCGATAGACATTCATCGGGGTGCGCTTGATATAACCGTGATGAGTGATCGTGACCACCATGTTTTCTTCCGGAATGAGATCTTCGATGTCAAAGGCGGCCACTTCCTCATCGCTGATTTCAGTTCGTCGTGGGTCGGCGTATTTGCGTTTGATTTCTAAAAGGTCGTTGCGAATAATTTCTAAAATGTTTTTCTCATCGCTGAGAATGCGGGTGTATTCTTCAATTTGTTCCAAGAGTTTGTTGAATTCGTTGGCCAGTTTTTCTTGTTCCAGGTTGACCAACTGGCCAAGATTCATTTTCAAGATGGCGTCGGCCTGCACCGGGGTCAGGTGATAAGCCTCGGCAGCTCCACGCTCTTGCTGGAAGGCTTCAAATCCCTTCTGGCCCAAAGCTCGGCGAAGCATCGCGGCAGGACACTCCAAAGCCATCAGACGCTCTTTCGCTTCCTGCTGCGTGGTAGAAGTGCGAATGGTGTGGATTACCTCGTCAATGTTGGCATAGGCCAACAGCAGTCCTTCCACGGTGTGTTTTCGGGTTCGGGCCTTGTTGAGCAAAAACTGGGTACGACGGCGGATGACCGTGCGACGATGGCGCAGGTATTCTTCCAACAGCTCTTTGAAAGTAAGAGTCTGTGGACGACCATCCACTAAGGCGATCAGATGAATTGAGAAAGTATCTTGCAGGGGGGAATATTGATAAAGTTGATTCAGGATCACCTCAGGATCAGCATCTTTTTTGAGATCAATAACAATTTTGACAGGCTCTTTGAGATCGCTATAGTCATGAATGTCTTGAATTCCTTTGATGCGTTCTTCGGTAACAAGTTGGGCGATTTTTTCAATAACCCGGTCTCGGGTTTGCTGGAAGGGGATTTCAGAGATAACAATGCGATGTCTTCCGTTGGGGAGTTCTTCAATTTCGGCACGTGCCCGAACCACAATCGTTCCCTGTCCGGTCATGTAGCCGCGACGGATGCCGCTTCGGCCGCAGACAATTCCGCCGGTGGGAAAGTCCGGCCCGGGCACGATCTCCAAAAGTTCCTCTATGGTGGCCTCGGGGTGGTCGATCAAATAGACCAGGGCATCGCAGATTTCGCCCAGGTTGTGAGGCGGGACCGAAGTGGCCATTCCCACGGCGATGCCTGAGGCCCCATTGACCAAAAGATTGGGAAACTTCGAAGGCAGCACCACCGGCTCGGTGCGACGCTCGTCATAGGTGGGCACAAAGTCCACCGTGTCCAGGTCCATGTCCTCCAGCATCATGGCCCCGAAGACCGACAGTCGGGCCTCGGTATAACGCATGGCCGCTGGAGGCAAGCCGGCGATGGAGCCGAAGTTGCCCTGCTTGTCAATCAGCACATAGCGCATGTTCCACTCTTGGGCCATGCGGACCAGAGTGGGATAGATCACCGCTTCTCCGTGAGGGTGGTAGTTGCCGGAGGTGTCGCCGGAGATTTTGGCACACTTGACGCGATTGGCCGTAGGTCCCAGCCGCAGGTCGTGCATGGCCACCAAGATGCGCCGTTGCGATGGCTTCAGCCCGTCCCGAACATCCGGCAAAGCTCGGGACTTGATCACGCTCATCGCATAAGTCAGGTAGCTTTGCTTCAGCTCATCCTGGATGGGAGTGACGAGCACTCGCCCCGGGCTTCCCGATCCTCCGGCCGAGCTGGCGCTGGACAAGGCTCTACCCTCCTTCGCGGGTTTTCCTAAGTGCCTTTTGGGCAAGGAATTACAGGATTCCTCGGCTGCACAGCAAGCGGTAGGAAGAAGGGATTATTTTAGCCCATGGTGGGGTTTCTCACAATGAGAGCTGTCCTCGGGCTGGGCTTGCCGAGCCGAAGCGCCGCAAGGGGAGAACCTCCCTGCCCTGGGGGTTCGGAAAGTTTGACTCCCCAGGATGGCTAGATCAGGCTTAAGGGGAAATGGAGCTTGGCGGAGTGTTCGGGCCGTTTGAGTCAGGAGCCTGAGCTATGGATCCCAGGCAACGAATTTCTCGGCGTCGGTTTGTTGGTGGTGTGGCTTCGGCGGTGACAGGTGCCGTGGGGTGGAGGGGATTCAAGCCCCTTGGAGCCCAACAGCCCGGTCAACGCCCCTTTCAGGCCCCCGGGGTGCGAGTGCTCAACCCGCGGCTGCGCGTGCCGGTGAGCTTGATCATTGACGACTCCACTTGTCTGGTCAATTTGGCTCATTTCAAAGTGCCTCAGTTTGCCGAAGTATTCCCGCAGCGTTATCGTCAGCCGTGGCGGAAGTTTCCCCGAGAAATTCCCGACCGGTTTGTGGAGAAGTTTGGCCTGTGGTGTTTGGAGCATGGGATCAAGGGGAAGTACTCGGTGGTTCCGTATCCGGCGTGTGTGGGCTGGATAGACCACTTTTTGCCAGGGTGGACACGGGCTCAGTTGCAACGGAGTATTCGCTTGGTTCGGGAACTGCTGGCCCCGAACTGGGACATCCACCCGGAAATGGTTACCCACACTTGGGCCATAGACACTCGCACAGGCCGACCCTATCCGTTTCGCACGGCTGACTATCTGGAAAACTTTGGCTTTAGCGTGGGCAAGTCGGCGGATTTCCTGGCTCAATATATCGCTTATGCCCTGCGGATTTTGAAAAACGCCGGTTTTTTCTGTTCGGGTATAACCACTCCCGGGGGATTTGGTTCCCGCTCTCGTCCCCAGTTGGCCCAAGCCACCTTGCAAGCCTGTCAAGAGGTGTTTGCCACCGAGGTGCCGCATTATTTTCGGGATGTGATTGTTGAGTCGGGACAAAGTGTGGCTCCTCGGGTTTTTTACGCTTCGGACCTGGATGGTTCCCGACCTCGGTGTGTTGTCTCCATCATCGGCTGCACAGGGGATTGGTTTGGCGGTTGGGATGGCATGCTTCGCACCGGCTCTGCGGATCGGTTCATCTCGCCTGATCTGAAGCAAGGGCGGCTGGTGGAGGTGATTGAACGCGGAGAGCCGGCTTGCCTGGTGTGCCACTGGCCCGGCATTTACTACCACGGTCAGGAACGGGGTTTCAAGATTTTCCAAGAGGTGGTGCGCAGACTTCACCAGAGGTTTGACCACTTGGTTTGGATGAAGCTAAGCGAGATTGCCCGCTATTGGGCGGCCAAGGAGCTGACCACCATTCGGCGAAGCCCCAGCTGCGTGGAGCTGGACGCTCCGTTTGCCTGCCCCGATTTTACGCTCCTGGTGAAAGTACCCCCGGGACCGTGGCGAGTGCGATGGCAAAGCCCCCGTCGGCTCAAGCCCTTGGAGTTTGAAGCAGTGGATCGTCCTAGCCTGTTGAAACCAGGGAAGATGTGGCGTGGGGAGCAAGGTTTGGTTTTGTGCTGGGAGTTGCCTCAGGGGCCCAGCCGCCTGGAGCTGGTTCGGCCCAGTTAGGCGGGGGGAAAGATTTTTCCAAAAAATTGCTTGCCTTAGCAGCCGAGGATAGGCAAAATAAGGCTCAGTACCGGCCTCTTCTCTGTTCCGGCCCCGCCGCTTGGGTTGCCAACCAACGGCGGGGTTTAATATGCGCCCCTGGGGCCAGACGCCCGAGGCGCCTGGCCCGGGCGGAGAAGCTTCTATGTGGACTATTTCGGGCTAGCCGGCAACTTACCCGCTCGCAGCAGTTCCCCAAAGGTGGGAGAGTTGGGATCGTCGGGATCAGAAGGCAACGACTCCACCTTTCGCAGTGCTTGGCGAATCTTCTCTACATTTTTCTTGTCCTTCTTGCGATCCAGCAGCGGCTCCAACGCCTTCCCGTATGCGTTGCGGTTCTTCTTGCTCTTGCCGTAGTGGCAAACATTACACTTGACCTTCTTGAACTGAGCTTCCAGCGGCGAGCCCGGCT
>JAJRRR010000034.1 GCA_024279285.1 Planctomycetota bacterium | reverse complement strand
AGTTATGCACTTACAAAATTTTTGTGATCTTAACCTGGTTATCCTGCAAGAGATGTATAGAACACTTCCGCACTTACTCAGAGCTACTCCTGGAGGCTATAGAGAACGATGTTGATGGCCAATCGGGCGGCGTCCTCGCGCACATAGCCGCGGCAGGGCACAACGCCTTGGCTTTCCAAAGCACAGCTCAGATCCAGGGGGGAAAAAATCACGCAGTAGCGGCCTGGTTCCAGCTCCAGTCCTTCCAGCTCAGGCGGGACTTGGCGCACATGTTCCTGCACTCCGACGGGTTGGGAAGGGTTGGGTTTGCTCAGTTCGCGCCGCCTTACCACTCGCAGATCAAAACCTCCATAAGCAGGAGTGAACAACTTATGATCGGGCGGGATGCGTTGAAGTTTTTTTCCAGGAAACAACAAAGCCATTTCACGCCGGAAACTTTGAGCAAATTCCTCACTGGCACAGACGGCATCGGCCAGAATAAATCCTCCGTTTTGTAAATACTTGCGCAGCGCTTCACGCTCTTCTTGAGTAAATTGAAATGCACGACGCCCATGCATAAACAGCATGTGATAGCCAAACAGTTCCTGATCCGTCAATGAAACCGTGCGTTGATCGGTGGGCACAATCAATCCTAGCTCTTGTTTTAGATAGCGCTGAAGGCTCAATAGTGCCCCGGGGGCAGCGTTCCAGGATCCGGGATGTCTCAATTTAGGAATGACAAGCATGGCTCTTTGAACGGCTTGAGATCGGGCCGTTTGGAGCTTAAGACGAGGGATCATGTCTTTGTATTTCAGTTTTCGTCCGGTGGCATAGGCCACGACATTCAGCCCCAGCGACAAAGCCGATTGCACGCGTTGTTGAACTTGCTGGGGAAGTTTTCTTTCACGGCCCCAACGGGACAGTTCCCAATAGCAGGACAAGTCGGTGTCGCAATAGATCACCGCCGTGCGACAACCCACATTCACGCCCCAAAGGTGGCCGGCATATTCAGGCCCCACTTTCTCTTCCATGAACCAGACTTCGTGATCTGGGGAGAGTCGTCGCAGTTGCAATTCAGGCTCGGGAAACACGCGTTCCATGAGCAAGCGGAAGGCGTCATCAAACTCGCCGGGTCGGTCGCAGCAGGCTTCGGCAAACAGAAACCCGCCTCGGTCCAAGTAAGCCCGAAGCTGCTCCACCTGCTCCTGGCTCAAGGAGAGCATGCCTCGTCCGGAGAGGAAAAGCACCGGGGCTTGCAAGTAGTCAGCGGCGGTGGCCTGGTTCATGTCGTACACTTCCCAGGTCAGATCGCGGCCCCAGCGAAGTTCCACATATCGGGTCAAGTTGCCTACATCGTTGGGATGGGAGTTCCACAGGTGGGCATTGGGGGTGCCGTAGCGGAGTTTGGCCACAAGCACGGGTCGGCGACCTTTGGTTAAAAACAAAAGAGCCAGTGCGGTGGAGACGATGCGGTGGTTGCCCTCAGGGCCCACCCCTCGCCAAAACCCGGATAGCCGATCTTGATTCTGAATCAGCACAGCGGCTCCTTCCCGATACCAATCGTGCTGGCCGATTTTGCGATGAGCCGTCAGCCGCCCGACTCGTTCCAGCCCGTAGAGGTAATAAAGCCACCACCTGCCTCCAGGGGAGTTTGGATTGGCGTGGACGGTGAAGTTTCGGGCCAGCCAGCGGAGTCCACGCTGGATGTGTACATCGGGCTCGTAGCGTCCGCAGCACTGGACTTGTTGGCCTTCCACTCGGGCAGCTCCAGAACCCAAGCGATCAGCGGCAATGATCAGCGATGCGATGCCGGCGCAGGTCATGCTGCCCGTGCCTGGCTCGTTGGTCAGATAGCCCCAGGAGCCGTCGGGGTTTTGGGTGCGTTGCCAGAACAGCCGGGCTCGTCGCCACACATGCCGCGACACGGGCGAAGGAATCCCAAAACGCTGCAGGGTTCGCTCCGCTTCCCACAGGGCCAGCATGGCAAACTGGGTGTTGGACTTGTCTCCGGAGCCGGGGGGATAGCTCCAGGTGCCGCTTTTGGGGCCTTTGGTAATCTGGTGAGCAGCCAGCCAAGCTGCATTGCGGCGGATGAGATTCAAATCTCGCTGCGGTGTGGCGTGGCAAAACACCATGGTTTGAAGTGAGACCAGATAGGTGCGCTCGTAGCGTTTGGAGCGAAGATAATTGAGAGCCCGAGCCAGAGATTCGTCCTCGGGAGGGACTCCGGCGTTGAGCAAAGCCAGGGCCACCAGAGGTGTGGTATCCCAACGCAAAAACGCAGGCCACGCACCGTTGCGCCGCTGATGGACTTTCAAATAGTGGACCGCTCGGTCTATGGCCTCTTGGACCTGTTGGGGATTCAGGTCCTGGGCCAAAGCCGGAAAGGGGAACAGACAAAAGCAGCTTGCCGATATAACCCAACCCCAAAAAAACCAAGCAGTTAGGCCCCTGGCCCCCCGTATCCAACCAGACGGAAAAAAAGCTATATTGCATTGTCCCTTCCCGCTGGACATGGCTTGGTTTGCCCCGGAACACCCGCGTTGTTGGCCCCAAGGGGCCCGGATAGAATGAACCACCAGGGATAGGGCCTGCAAAGTCATTTCCCCCAACCACAGGATCTGCTGCCTTGGCCACACGCACCCGAAGCCTGGGAGATGTCCTTCAGGAGTTTGCCCATCGGCGCAAGCTGATGGCCGAAGAGCTCCATAAAGTGATTATCGGGCAAGACGAGGTCATTGAACAAGTCTTTGCGGCCATCTTCACCCGAGGACATTGCTTGCTGGAAGGGGTGCCGGGACTGGCCAAAACGCTGCTGGTGAGCACCTTGGCTAAGATTCTGGACCTGCAATTCAAACGGATCCAATTCACCCCCGACCTGATGCCTTCGGACATTACCGGAACCAATGTGCTGGAGGAAGACGAGCATGGGAAGCGTCATTTTCGGTTCGTTCCAGGGCCGGTGTTCACTAACATCCTGCTGGCCGATGAAATCAACCGCACTCCGCCCAAGACTCAGGCTGCCTTATTGCAAGCCATGCAGGAGCGAGAGGTGACCGTGGGCCAGCAGACCTACAAACTGCCCGAGCCTTTTTTCACCATCGCCACGCAAAACCCCATCGAACAGGAAGGCACCTATCCCCTGCCCGAAGCCCAACTGGATCGCTTCATGTTCAACATCAAAGTGGACTATCCCACGCTAGAAGAAGAAGAACAAATCCTTTCGGTCACCACGCGCCAGGAAGTGCCACAGATTCGCAAGATTCTCTCGGCTCAAAACATCCTGGTCATTCAAGAGCTGGTGAACAAAGTGGCGGTGAGTCAATACATTGTCAAATATGTGGCCCGACTGGTGCGTGCCACTCGGCCCAAGGACCCTTCGGCTCCGGAGTTCATCCGGGAGATGGTGGACTGGGGGGCTGGGCCTCGGGCCGGACAGTTTCTCATCCAGGGCGGAAAAGCCTTGGCTGCCATGGACGGACGGTTTTCCGTAGCCGTGGAAGACATCCGTCGTGTGGCTGTGCCGGTGCTGCGCCATCGCATCAGTCCCAACTTTCAGGCCCAAGCCGAAGGACTCACCAGCGAGGACCTGATCCAGCGGCTGCTTCAGGAAATCCCTCCGCCGGAAGTGGAAAAGTTTGAACGCTAGAGGCAGGTGGGCACATGCCTTCGGTGCAGCAGTATCTCAAGCCCGAGGTGGCCCGACAAATCGCCCGGCTGGACCTGCGCGCCCAGTTTATCGTCAAAAGCTTTCTGCACGGTTTGCACGCCAGCCCTTTCCACGGGTTCTCGGTGGAGTTCAGCGAACACCGCCGCTACACCCCCGGGGATGATCCCAAAGACATTGACTGGATCGTCTATGCCAAAACCGATCGCTACTACATTAAAAAGTTTGAAGCCGAAACCAACATCACCGGCTATCTGGTGATGGACTTGAGCCATTCCATGGGCTACACCTACCGCCAAGAGATGACCAAGTTTGACTATGCCATTTGCCTGGCGGCGGCTTTGTGTTATTTGATGATCCACCAGCAGGATCCCTGCGGGCTGGTGGTGTTTGACACGCGCATCCGGCACAGTATCAAGCCCAAAAGCAAGCGGAGTCAACTGGCAACGGTGTTGAGCCTGTTGGCGCGGCTTCAGCCGTCCGGGGAGACCGACATACCGGGCTGTTTGACCCAATTGGCCGCCATGCTCAAGCACCAAAGCCTGGTGATGATCTTCAGCGACCTGCTGGGAGAGTTGGAACCGATACTTCGGGCTCTGCATCAGCTTCGCCATCGCAAGCACGATGTGATTTTGTTCCACATCCTGGACGAAGCGGAGGTGAAGTTCCCCTTCTCGGGACTGACAGAGTTTGAAGATCCCGAAACCGGCCAAAAGGTGCAAATCGATGCCACGGGGTTCCAATCGGAGTATTTGCAGGCCGTGGAAGAGTTCCGCAACACGCTTCGTCGGGAGTGTTTTCAGGCCGGAGTGGACTATGTGCCGCTGGACACCAGCATGCCGTTTGATCGGGCACTGATGGAATACCTCATCAGTCGTCGTCATCGGTTATAAACCGGAGGAGCGGGAGGGAAGCTTCCTACTTGGACAATCCTTCCAACCACCCGGTGCTTGACCTGGTGCTACAAATCAGGTACACCACAACTGTCATGTGTCCTGGTCACCGGCAAGACGAGGACTCTGAAAACAAGGAGCAACGGGGGTGAACGCACTTCTGGCCCAAGAGCTTTCTGCCTGGGATGTGGTTTTGATCGTGGGCTTTGTGGCCCTGCTGATTTTCATCCTGGTGGTGCTGGTGGTTTTTGCCCGATTTTTCAGCTTGTGGATTCAATCGGTTTCCACCCGGGCAGGGATCGGGATTTTAGACCTGATTGGGATGAAGTTTCGTCGGGTCAATCCGGAGGTGATCGTTCGGGCCAAGATCATGGCGGTGCAAGCCGGGCTGGGTGAGGAGACCGGCATTACAAGCAAAGCCTTGGAGGCACACTATCTGGCCGGAGGAAATGTGCCGCAGGTGGTTCGGGCCATGATTGCCGCTTCCAAAGCCAAGATTGTGGATTTGGATTTTCGCCTGGCCACAGCGATTGATCTGGCGGGTCGGGATGTGCTGGATGCAGTGCAAACCAGCGTCTATCCCAAGGTGATTGACTGCCCAGCTCGGGGTGGCCCACGCGAAGCCTTGGATGCCGTGGCCAAAGACGGCATTCAGCTCAAAGCGCGGGCTCGAGTGACGGTTCGGGCCAACATTCGCCAGTTGATAGGAGGAGCCACGGAGGAGACCATCATTGCCCGAGTGGGCGAAGGGATCGTCAGCGCCATCGGCTCGGCCCAATCCCACAAGGATGTGCTGGAAAACCCCGATCGCATCTCCAAAGCCGTTCTGGCCCGAAAACTGGACTCCCAAACCGCATACGAAATCGTCTCCATTGATATAGCCGATATAGATGTGGGAACAAACATAGGGGCACGGCTTCAGGCGGATCAGGCCGAAGCCGACACCCGAGTGGCCAGAGCACGAGCCGAAGGACGCCGCGCGATGGCCGTGGCCCGAGAACAGGAAATGCTGGCCAAGATTGAACAGGCCCGTGCTGCCCTCGTAGCCGCCGAAGCTGAGGTGCCGCGAGCTATTGCCCGGGCATTTCGTGAAGGCAAGCTGGGGGTGTTTGACTTTTACCGCCTGCGCAATTTGCAAGCCGACACCGACATGCGTCGTTCCATTGCCGGCACCGGGTCGGTACCGACTGCCTCTCGTCAAGGAACTTCCAGCTCATGATCATTTCTGTTCTGGCCAAGGCCGGCGACTGGATCACCATTTTGGTAATGGTGGTGGGCTTTTTTGTGTGGTTGGCCACACAGATAGCTAGTCAGAGTGCCAAGCGTGCGGCCCAGCAACGCCGACGAACCGCGCGCCCGGCCCCACCTCCACCTCGTCCGCGTCGTCCAGCTCCTCCTCCGGTTCGTCGGGCAGTAAGTGAGAGTGGCAGGCCCACTCCGATTGCGCCAAGTTCTACGCCTTCGCGGCGTCAGGCTCGTCCGACACCTCCCCGTCCACGACGCCCCACGCCTCCTCCCCGGCGGCCCAGCTCCGCTCCACCCGCTCCCACCACCGCAGGCGAGCCTTTGCCGGAGCGGAAAATCTCCAGCCTGGAAAACCGCCACCTGGATACCACCATCCAGGAGCGCAAAGTTTCCACAATTGAACAGCGTCATTTGAAGACCTCCGTCCCCCCGGCCGAAGCTGCCCCCGTACCGCATGTGGAGGAAGTGTTTTCCCACCAGTTGGGAGAACTCCTGATTTCCGAACTCCGCCCTGAAACGGTTCATCGGCCCACGGCTCTCTCCCCACTGGCCCAAGATATCGTCAACATGCTCCGTAGCCCTCAGGATGTGCGCAAAGCGGTGGTGGTGGCTGAAATTCTGCGACGCCCCGAATTCTAACCCCCGGAGCAGAGACGATGCGCGTGGGCATCT
>JAJRRR010000033.1 GCA_024279285.1 Planctomycetota bacterium | reverse complement strand
GGCCGTGGCGCTGCGATTAGGCCAAGACCAGGGCATCCACCCGGATTTGATCATCTCCTTGGGCGTGTGGATCGCAGTGGCCGGGATCGTGGGTGCTCGGGCTTTGTATGTCATTGAGTATTGGGAAGCTTACCGTCGGCCCACCTGGAGCGCCACCGTGGCCGAAGTGCTGAAAATCCATCAAGGCGGCTTGGTGGTGTTTGGGGGGCTAATCGGAGCTGCGGTCGCGTTTGGGGTGTTTGTGTGGAAGTATCGCCTGCCGGCCTTGGCCCTGGCCGATGTGATGGCGCCAGCTCTGGCCTTAGGGCAAGGGTTGGGACGCATCGGGTGTTTTCTCAACGGGTGTTGCTTCGGGGGAGTGTCGGATTTGCCCTTGTTGGCAGTGCAGTTCCCCTGGGGTTCTCCTCCGCATGTGCGTCAAGCTTTGCAAGGAGAGTTGTTCCTCCATGGATTGAAAGTCCAAGACGCTCCCCAAGGGGTGACTATTGTCCAAGTGCGTGCCCAATCCCCGGCGGACCGGGCCAATGTGCCCCAAGGAGCAAGACTGCTGGCCGTGGGAAGTACTCAAGTCCACAGCGCCTTGCAGGCCCGAGAGCTTCTCCTCCATCTGGACGGCTCCCCAGGACGCGATCAGGTGGAGCTGCTGGTGGCCAACGGAGCGGTTCGGGTGATCCGATGGAAAGTCAACCCCAAAGAGCTAGAACCCAGCTTGCCGGTGCATCCGGTGCAGCTTTACGCAGCGGTGAATGGAGTGGTGTTTTTTGTGTTTTTGTGGGCGTTTTATCCGTTTCGGCGTCGGGATGGTCAGGTGTTTGGGCTGCTGTTGGTGCTGTTTCCCGTGGCAAGGTTTTTGCTGGAATGGATCCGCACCGACGAGCCCCAGCAGTACTGGTTCGGGTGGACTTTGTCGCAAACGATCAGCGTGGTGCTGTTGGGCTTGGGAGTGCTGTACTGGGTGTGGTTGTGGCGATGGGGCAAGGGGCCATCGGGACCTCGGCAGTGGGTTGCAGCAAACACGCTCTGGACCAAAAGTCAAGAGTCCTCCGGCCATCATGGCTAGCTGCCCCTTCGGACCACCTGATCTGAGCAAAGTTGGTGCTGAGGGCTTGGGTTCCAATGGCCCCCCGTCTCGCGGAGTCTGAAAGCAAGATGCTTTCCGCGCGACAGCAGTCCAGGTAAGTTGAACCCTCTGGCCGTCAGGCCGAACGATCCCCGGAATTGTGATTCCACCGGTTTTGTGGTGGGGTGAGGGATGGACTTGTATTTGATTCGTCATGCCGAGAGCCAGTTCAATCGAGAGGGTCGGGTGCAAGGCCAATTGGACCCACCGCTTTCGCCCCTGGGAGAGCGTCAGGCACAGGTGCTGGCCCAGGCCGTTGCAGGGCTACAGCCGGAGGTGGTGGTCAGCAGCCCTTTGCGTCGGGCTTATGACACGGCTCGCCCCCTGGTCCAGGTCAGCCAAGCTGAGCTGATAATCGTGGAGGAGCTGAAAGAGCTTCACGCCGGGGTGTTCCAGGGCCGGCTATGGTCAGAGCTGGAAAGAGAGTTTCCCGAGGCAGTGGCCCAATGGCGAAGCGGCAACCCGGATGTTGCCATTCCCGGTGGGGAGTCCCGAAGGCAACTAATGCGACGCAGTTGGCAAGCATTGCAAAAGATTCATCAGTTGCCTCACCAGGTCGTAGTCGTGGTGGCCCACGGAGGAGTGATCGCCGCGGGGCTGAAGGCCCTGCTGGGCATCCCCCCACAGCGCAATCCGTTTCGGCTTCACAATGCCTCGATGATCCAAGTCCACTGGCCTTCGGAGGATCCCCACGGCGAGAAAGCCAAGCTGCTGTTTCTCAATCGGATTGACCATTTGGTGCAAGCAGGCTGTCCAACGGAGAGCTTGGAGTTGTAGGGACGAAATTTCTCCCTGGGCAGAATCCATCTGGCAGTTTTGCTTTGGCCTGCTACCCTCAAAGTCTTCACAGCTAAGGGAAAAACACAGACTTCCCCTCCAGGAAAACGCACTCTCTAGCTTGCCAGGCAAGAGAAATCTCCAAACATTGAGGGCCACTGGCGGCACTGCTTTTTTTGACGATTGGGTCTTCCCAGGCCACTTCCTGGCCAAAGCCAAAGAGTTGCACAGAAAAGTGCCGTCTTCTGACAAGCAAACTCCAGCAGGTCGTTGGCTTGCACATTTTTACGACCAAACAACAGCGCTTTCAACCGGCCACCGCGGCAGCCGAGGGAGCCCTTAGAGAAGAAGGACCTTCGGAGCCATAGAACCGGTTGGCCATGACCCATTCGGCAGCCAGCAGAACCACCAGCATCAGCACCACCGGCCCATAAAGCTCCCGACCCATACGACCCAAACGCACTTGGCGACTCAACTGTTCCCGGGTGCGCACCACCGACGCTTTGGCGCCCAAATAGCGTTGGAGCTGTTGGGCCGAGAGCAGTTGGGGCTGGGAGAGTTTGGGGTCCAGGTTGACCGAAAAGCCCAGCTCCTCCGGCGGTTGGCTTCCGGTGCGAATCTGGTAGTTGCCCCAGTGTTCCAAGGCCGACAAGGTCAATTGACGCACCCGAGGATCGGCAGCACGGATTTCTTGGGCTCCGTTGGGATAGGTGATCCGAAAGCCCTGACCAGGACTTCGCGCAAGCTCCAAGCGCAGGGCAAGCTCCGGGACCAAAATCCAGTTGAGTTGCTCCTCCTGCACTGTGGTCAGGTAGTTCATCACCCCATTGACCAGCAGGAAAAACGGCACCGGCTCCACTCCGGTGGGCAGGTTGTTCCAGGCCCGAGGCCCCGGTGGGTCGGAAAGCGAAGTGGTCAGCACCATCACCACTCCTTGCCCCAAGGAACGCTCAATCAAAGCCGGCTCGGAGTTGCTGTAAGGGATGAGCACTTGAGCCTGGGAGGCAAGCCGATCCAGGAGCCAATAACGGACCACCGGAAAAGCGTCCCAAGCCAATTGGTCCCGAAGGGGAGCAAGCTGCTTCAAAGCCGGATGTTCATAGTTGCTGGGAGCCAGAAAGACCGAACCGTCGGGGGCTCGGCCCACCTCAAGCAGCGGGCCGGGGAGCAAAGCCAGGGCTTCAGGAGTGTTCATGGCTTGAGCAGGTCGGCTCTGCTGGCCCAGGCAAATCCACAACCGCCCTCCCTGCTCTACATATTCTCGCAGTTTGCGCCACACGGAGTCGGTCAGAGGGAACGGGTCCAACAGCACGACCGCCCGATGCTTCTCCAGCGAAACGCTACCCAACTGTTCCAGAGGAACCAGCTGGGTTTGAAATCGGGCGCGTTTTTCCAGGCGAAACACAGTGGGAGCAATGGCCTCTTGCACATACAGGGCTTTCTGCTCCGCAGGCTCCGAGGCGGCCAGCAGCACCGGCGGAGGAGCATGCACCCGAAAGGTAAAGTACCGCCGATCATCCGCCGCCAAGGCATCCTCGCCCAACAGCCGAACTTCCCCCTGGTAAACCCCCGCTTCCAGACCCGAAAGCGTAAACTCCACCTGCACAGCTTCCCCAGGCTGCAAGGAGAGCGTTTGCTCCAGAGCTTGCACCTCTTGGCCTTTCAAGTCAGTGAGCCGGACATGCACCACCTTGTTTTCCAAACGGTCGCTGTGATGATGCACCTGCAAGCGCAAGCGGACCGGATTGTTCTGAGGCACCACACGAGGGTTTAGCTCAGGTAGGCTCAGCCAGGTGTTTTGCATTCGAGGAGCCGAAACATCCACGAGGAACACATCCAACGGGTCCAGCGCAGCCAGGCTCTCTTGCACAGCTCCCTGAAGCTCTTGGGGCCAGCTCCATTGAGCCCGATCGGTGAAGATGTACAGTTCACGATGGGGATGTGTGGCTTTTTCCAATAGTTGCGTTGCTTGGCGGAGGCGTTGAGCCAGAGGAACCGCCGCTGGCGTCAACTCCATCTGATCCAGTCGTTTCCGCGCCGCGGCAAGGTCCAGTTGGAAAGCCGGCGGAGTGGGAGAGCTATCCACCACGGCCACCTGGCTTCCCTGGGGAAGTTGTTTGAGGAGCCAGTGGGCCAATTCTCGGGCTTGATCTAGTCGAGTGCGGCTTTGGTGCACATATTGCATCCGCACCGAGGTGTCCAGCAGCAGCAGGGCCGAGACGGGGGCTTGGACCCGAGGGGAGGCTGGCCCGCTGCGCAGGCTCGGTCGGGCCAAGGCCAAGGCTAACACCACCACCGCCGCCACCCGCAGCAGCAGCAACAACAGATGTTTTAACCGCATGCGACGGCGGTTGGCCTGACTACGACGGCGGATGAACCGCAGGGCCGGAAACACCACCCGACGAGGCGTTTGGCGCAAAATCAGATGTAACAGCACCGGCACCACCGCCGCCGCCGCAAACGCCATCATGCCGGGTGCCAAAAACTCCACGCCGATTTTCTCCTTGCAGAAATGCAGGGGGTTCTTCTCCAATTGTACTGCCTAAACCGGCCCAGTCCCCAGCTCCCAACACCATTTGTCAGCAGATGGGAACACTTTTTTGCCAAGAACCTACTCACAGACCGGAAACCGCACGGCTTCTCCCACGCGGATGATTCCCGGCGAAGAAACCAACTGCGTGTTCACCGCCAGGCGATAGAAGTGATCAAACCGTTCCCGAGGACTCCACGCCGGGAGGCTTTCCTGGCGCAGTTGGGCAAACCGGCGAGCAAAACCCTCCAGCACTTGGCCGGTGTGCGGATGGCGTGAGGGTACCACGCACCGCTGACACACTCCTGTGGCTCGCCACACCACCTGGCCCACCGAAAAACCTTGCCCGGAGTTGCTGACCAACTGATCTTCCCACCACGGAGGCGTGTCTTCCACCTCCAAGTTGGCCCGAAAACGACAACGCACTTGCTCCACCTCCAGTTGGAACCATCGGGCCACTTGGCGAAGCGAAGCGGTGCTTACGAGCGTAGGTCCTGGGGAGCGTTGATCGTCGGGAAAGCCCCCTTGGGAGTTCTCCACCACTTGGACCTTCTGGCCCAAGGCGTCGGAGAAAAACTCCTCCAGCTCAGGCACGCCCGCGGCCAGAGGGAACGCTTGCCAAGAGGTACAAGACTCCGCTTGCAACCACACGGTGCGGTTTTGAAGATCATAGCGGCAGCGGATGCGATGCACCGCCGCGGTGCGTTTGCCGTTGACAAACCGGCCCTGGGAATCCACTAACGCCAAGCGCCGGTCCCAAGCCAACGCTCCTTGGGGAAGCACCTCCGCCTGGGCCACCTCCACTGGGTCCAGGGCCTTGATGGGAAACAGGCGGATTCGGGCCAACTGGGGCATCGTCAGCAGCTCCTGCCCGGCGAGCCATTAGCAGCCACCGCCAAGGCATAAGCGGTGGCATGGGTGCGGCAATGGGAAATGGACATCAGCACCTCTTGCACTCCCAAGCGGCGGCTGGCTTCCAAGGCTCCACCATGCAACTGCACACGCGGTTTGCCACCGGGAGTGGTCACAATTTCCACATCGCGCCAACTGATCCCTCGCACCCAACCGGTGCCCAGGGCCTTGAGCACTGCTTCCTTGGCAGCCCAACGCCCGGCAAAATGCTGCGTGGACTGCCGCCGGGCTTGGCAGTACTGGATTTCCTGGGCCGTATAGACCCGAGCCAAAAAGTGCTCTCCGTGGCGTTGGATCATTCGGGCGATACGCAGGCACTCCACAATATCGGTTCCGATGCCTACGATCTGCACTGCCGCGCTCCTTGGATCAAGCAGGACTCGGGAGCCGAAGCAACGAGGTCAGGAACTTGCTTGCCCAAGCAGGTTTTTTCTATCTTGACGCCCCCTTAGCGTAGCAGCCAGAGGAAAAAAGCCACCAGGGCCAACCCACTCAAAACCACGGCCACACTAGCCGCCCAAGTCTGCTCTGCACTGGGCCACGGCTCGGCAAACGCATCCTTCAGAGAAGCTACCGGCGACTGCTGCTGGGAAGAATCTTCGGCGGAGGAGTCCTGAGTTTCTTGGGATGAGTGAGCAGCAGGGGTCGAGGCGTCGGAGTTGCCCAACCTTTGAGGTTCAGGAGCCACCAGGGGAAGCTGCCCTTGGTCCTTGGGGAGCTGAGGAGGTTGTTGCGCACTTGGAGCCGGGGGAGTTTGCTTGGGGGAGTTTTGACGGGCGGAAGCCGAGGGGAATGCTGGGTTGCCCGAAGATTTACTCGGATCACGCCCAGGACGCCGACTCACCCCGCTTCGGCCCAAGGGAAGCAATCGGGCCTGACGCACCAGCCGAGGATATTGCTTTTCCCAGCGGGCAAGCACCTGTTTAGCTTCGGGTCGGGGACAGGCCAGCATGTAGCGCACGATGGCCGGACGGACGAACTGTTCCTCCGGCCCCAATTGCTCAAACATCCGGCTCAATCGTTCCACCAGCGACCAATCTTCCCATCGGGCCAAATCAGGCAGCACAAGGTCCACCATCCGCGGCCGATCCAACAAGGCATGGAGGGTCTGGATGAGTTTTTCTCGCGAGATGATCTTCTCTTGCTGTCCGTGGAAGCGGATGGCCAACACGGCAGCAAAAGTTTCGGCGAAAGGCACCTGAGGGCCCAAAAACCGACGCTTGACAAACTCCAGCCCCTGCGGCCCCCGAAGCGACAAATAGCACGCGATGGCTGCATCCAGCCACCGCACCTCTTGGGTGGACCAATGGGGCCGAGCCAGGAGTTCTTCCAGCCACCCAGCTTCTGCTTCCCCACCACATTGGGCCAAAAGCAACAACAAAAGCCGCTTCAAGGCAGGCGTGGTTTTGGGATCTGTGATCTGCCGTCGCAACTGCTGAGGGTTCAATTGGGGAGCAAGGGCTTGAACCCACTGGTACGGGGCCTTGGCAAACTCGTCATAAGCGTCTTGAGCCACAAAAGGATCCGGGTCGGTAAGCCGAGGCAGGAAAAACTGCAATCGCTGCGGACCCTCGGGCAAGGAAGGCAACCGGCAAATGTACTGCCATGCCCGATCCGAAATCACCACCGGCACGGCCCAATAAATGTCCGGCGGATCCGCACCCAGGATGACCACCTGTGTTCCCAACTGGTAGCGGTCCAGGCGAGGGGCCAGGATGCGCAGGCCCGAGTGCACATGGGGCTCCCCTTTGAGCACTTCCAGCACTTGGTAAGGCCAGGTGCGCACCAAGTTGGCCGGAGCGTCGGGGTTTTGGACCTGGAGCAATCGGGCCCGAACCACCACTGCTGCTGCCTTCATCCGATCACTGAAAGTCTCCGACACCGCCCGACAGAACGGACAAGCTTTGGCGGCCGAGCCATTTCCGACCACCACCAGCACTGCCAAGGCAACCACGCTTCTGAGTCGCACCGGCCTGTCTCCCCTGGGGTTGAACAAGGGCAGCCGGGTCAGTTTTGCGAAGACGCGGCGGGAGGCTTAGCCGGAGGCACGCGTCGGGATCGTGCTCCTCCTGCAGGAAAAAAGAACCTGGCCCGACGCACCGCTTTAGGATCTATTTTCTCCAGCTCCTTGAGCAACTCCTTGGCCCGAGGCTCTGGACACACCAACAAATACTGCACCACCGGCACCCGCACCCAGCTTTTCTTTCCCTGGGCTTGCTTGAACAACTCCACCAGACGGTCCATCACCGACCAGTCCTGCCATCGAGCCAGGTCCGGGATGACCAAATCGGCCAACTCCGGCCGGTCCAAAAGCAGATGGAATGCCTTGGCCAGTCGCTTGCGCGGAATGACCGATTCGGATTGCCCGTGGAACCGCAACGCCTGAATGGCCGCATACACTTCCGAGTAGCTGGCTTGGGGGTTGCCCAGGAAAAGCCGCTCCACCAGGGGTAACCCCTCCGGCCCTTGCAAGGTCAAGTAGCAGGCGATCATGGCGTCCAGGCCCATCTTGGGACGCCGTTTGGGATCAGTGAGAATCTCCTCCAACAGTTGGGCATCTTCCTTGCGGCCGCACACGCCCAACAGCGTCAAGTAAAGCCGTTTGCGAGAAGCCGAAATCTTGGGGTCCTGAATCCAGCGGAGCAGTTCCTGGCGATTCAGCCGGGGCTTTAATGCTTTGACATCCTCGTAGGGAGCCCGAGCAAACTCGTCATAGGCGTCCCGACGCAACAGCGGATCATCGCTTTCCAGGTATTGGTAGAAAAACGCCAGTCGCTCTGCTCCCGAGGGGGGAAGCGAAGGCAGACGCAACAGGTACTTGATTGCCTTTTGCGACAAGGGGATCGGCGTGGCCCAATTCAGCTTGGGCGGTTCGGTGCCAAACAGCAGAAAGAAAGTTCCCTTGGGCTGATTGCCCAGATAGAGCACCTTGACCACCGGGCGACGCGAGAAGTGGAACACCCCGGCTTTAAGCTCCCCTCGGGCCAGCCCATTGGGGTCCAGCAAATTGGGACCTTTCAGAGCCCAGTAGCATTCAAATCGGGCGTAGTAGAGCTTGGTGGAGCCGGGCTGGGGAGGCATAGGCGGGTCCAGCAGCTTGGCGATCACCGCCACATCATTGTTGTTGATCTCCTCGGCAAAAGTCAGAGCAATGGCCGAACAAAACGGACAGGCCCACGCCCAGCTACTGGTCCCAAGAACCATAACCCACACCAAGACCCACGCCCAGCAAGCAATTTTGCACCGCATAACTGGTTCCCCTGTTTTGGAGCCCAAGGGGTTCTCTTAACTTTTTGTACCTTTTTCCCCGGGAGAAGTCACGGGTTGTGGAGCAGGGCTTGGGCCACATCGGTCCGGTAGGCAGTCACCGCAGGCAGATAGCCTGCGACGGTGGCCAGCACCACCAAAGCCGGTAAGATCAGCAACTCATACACCGTGCCGCTTAGCAGTCCCAAGTCCACTCCGGCTTGTTCCAGCACGATGGGACTGAGGGCCCAAACGGTCAGGTGGCCCAAGGCAAACCCAGCCACGCCACCTGTGAGTGAAAGCAAAATGGACTCCAACAAGATGATCGTCATGACGGTACTTCGTCGGGCACCCAGGGCCCGAAGAATGGCTATGTCTCGCTTGCGCTCGCTCATGGAGTTGTAGATTCCCACCAAAATCCCCACCGCCGCCACCACGGTGACCAGCACAGCCAACAGCAACAACAACGCTTGCACATTGCCCAACAGTCCCTCGAACAACAGCCCCAGTTCCCGAGACGGATGCACCGCTTGGGCAATCATCCCTTTGTTGATGGCTTTGTACAGACCCAATGAACTGATCGGGTGACTGCGGATCAGAATGGCTGTCACTTCTCGCTCTACCAAGGGCAAAGGCTCATGGTGATGGTCTTCGGCGTGGGAGTGCTCGTGCTGGTGGGAAGCAGCCGGAGTGTTTTTTTCTGATTCGTGATGCTCGTGGTGGTGTTCGTCCTCTTGTTGGCCAAACACCATGGCCCGAACCTGCGGACTGAACAACTCTGGAGGAAGCTGCCGCACTTTGCGGTCCAAGGCGTGTCCTTCCAGCAGGTAAAAGCCCTCTATGTTGATAAATATGGCCCGATCGTTCGGCGTGCCGGTGGGAGCCAGAATCCCCACCACGGTGAAGGGGTCGTGTTCGTGTCCTTCCACTTCGGTGGTGATGCCATGAGTGGGTTTGAAACGATCCCCGACTTTCAGACCGGTTTTTTGGGCGGCGATGTAGCCCACCACCGCTTCAAAGAAGTTCTCGGATTTGAAGTTGCGACCTTCAAGAAACCGGTAGCGTCGGCCGTCGGCCAGCTCCATCTCAAACAGCTCCGGCACCGTACCCACCACCCGATAGCCCCGATAGTTGTCCCCCAAACAAACCGGGATGGCCACCTCCACCGCCCGGCGAAATCGCCCGTGGGTAAACTCCAAGTAATAAGCATAGGGAATGTTCTCCACCGGCTGGCTGATGTGATAAAGCGTGTTGAGCACCAATTGGATCCGGCTCCCCTTGGCCCCCACGATGATGTCAAACCCATGCACATTGCGCGTAAAAGTGCTGCGCAGCGTGTTGAGAATCACCAGCACGGAGACGATCAACGCCACACCCAGCGCCATGGACAAGCTGGTCAACACACTGGACAAGGGGCGCTGTCGCACATTGCGCCAAGCGATGCGGATCAAGCTCATGGCTTTTTTACTTGGTTGGCTAGGGTTTGGGATGGGGTTTTGTAGCGGTCATCTGTCGGGCCAGAGGTCCCGAACCCAAGTCTATGAGGCTGCCGAGGAAGTCTCCACTTGGTTCAGTTCTTCCAGTTCCTCGATGCGTTCAAATTGTTCGGCCACCTCGGGGGAGTGCGTCACCAGGAGCAAGGCCACCTGCTCTTGCTCACAGGTAGTACGCAGCAAGTCGATGATTTGCTTTTGGTGTCCGACATCCACGCTTGCGGTAGGCTCATCGGCCAGCAGGAGCTTGGGACGGTTGGCCAGTGCCCGGGCCACGGCCACCCGTTGCTGCTCTCCCACCGACAGGGCCGACGGCCGATGGTCCAACCGGTGGTTCAACCCCACCCGAGTCAACAAGTCCACCGCCCGCTTCTCGTCCGCCCGGCGGCGACCAAAACTCATGGCCAGCAGCACATTTTCCAAAGCCGTGAATCCGGCCAGCAGGTTGAAAGTCTGAAACACATAGCCGATTCGCTCGGCACGGAACAGGTCCCGAGCAGGTTCGCTCAGTTGGGTGATGTCCACCCCATCCACGATCACCTTGCCCGCGTCCGGGCGAGCGATTCCCGAGATGATGTGCAGCAAGGTGCTTTTGCCCGAGCCGCTTCGGCCCATTAGCACTACCTGCTCCCCCTGAAGCATCGTAAAGTGAGGAATATTCAACACAGGCAATCGGGAGCCATCAGGCAGCAGATAACTTTTGCGAACTCCTTGCAGCTCAAGGACCACTGGAGGTTTTTCGGGTGCGGGCTGGTTCACGGCAGGCTCCTTTGCACAAGGCAGCAGGACCAGCGGGTGTGTCGTCTGAAGTTTATCTTAAGCCCCAGGGGAGAATCTCCCAACCCGCTGAGCAAATCCGCCTTGTCGGTTTCAAGCCACCGCAGAGCGGGGGGCCGCTTGGGCCAATTGCCAGATGTGTTGAGCTGCCCGAGTGCACGCCCCGCCCTGGGCCCAGCGACGCTTCAGCTCTCCCAACCAGGCCACCTGCCGATGGTAGAGCTGAGCATCTTGGAGCCACCGGACGGCCCAGCCTGCCACGCTTCGGGCCGGATTGCGCCAACACAGATACTCCGGAAACGGCACTTCAGGCTCCCGGTCTTCCCGGGGCCAGTAGGTCCAAGGCTGCTGCAAAAAGGGGTTTTCGCACGCCAGCAGGTTCACCAGCGTGATGTAGCGCACCCGCTTCATCCGGTGCTGGACCCACCAAGCCAACGGGCTGACGCGGTACAGGATCACCGAAGGCACGCAAAAGTACATCAGCTCAAGCGAAACGGAGCCGGAAACGGCCAAGGCCACCCGAGCCGACTGGATCAGCTCCACTGTGTGCCCCTGAAGCACCCGAACCCCCTGCACGCTCAGCCGCCGAAGCCACCGATGAACCCACTGGGCATGAGCCGGGCCGTAAGCTCCCACGACCACCTGCACCTGGGGGCATTGAGCCTGGACTTGCTGGGCACTTTGCAACAGCCAAGGGAAGTTTTGTTTAACTTCTTGCAACCGGGAGCCAGGCAACAAGGCCAACACCGGACCACCTTGACGCAGTTGACTCAAAAGCTCCTCATCCGGCTGGGTTTCCCGAAGGTGATCAAAATAAGGGTGTCCCACCCACACCGCATCGCATCCATGTTGGCTGTACCACTGTTGCTCAAAAGGCAGACAACACAGCACCCGATCGACCCAGCGGCGCATCTTGGCCACGCGCCATTGGGCCCAAGCCCAAACCTGAGGAGGGCAAAAGTAGGCCACCGGGATACCCAGTTCTCGGGCGGCTCGGGCCACATGCCAGTTGAAGCCCGGATAGTCCACCAACACCACCACATCCGGCCGCCAGCGGTGCAGATGATGCCGCACTGGACGAAAGAGGCGGTAGAACTTGGGCAGATGCCACAGGGTCCGAGCAAACCACATCACCGCCAGCGAACTCATGTCGGCCAGCAGGCGGCATCCGGCCTGTTGCAGCCGGGGGCCTCCTAGCCCCATAGCTTCCACCGCTCCCAGACGACGCAAGCTCCTTAACAGCCCGGCAGCATGCTCGTCCCCGCTGGGTTCTCCGGCGCTGAAAAACACCCGAAGTCCACCTTGGCTCAACCCACTTGGCTTGACCGACATACTCACCGGTTGGCACTTCCTTGCGCCTGGAGAGGACTTTTGGAAGCTGAGTGCTTTGATGATGCCAAAAACTTTCCCCCAAGCCTAGAGCAGC
>JAJRRR010000002.1 GCA_024279285.1 Planctomycetota bacterium | reverse complement strand
CCTGCTTGTCGCAGTGCTTCAGCAGCCTTCAGCAATTTTCTCTCCGCTTCGGCAGCTAAAGCCGGTGAAACCCGCCGGTTCCCTAGGACAATCTGGTCCAGGAAAGCCAGAAGGTCAGTCAGGGGGTCAAGTGATTTCTGGAGTTTATCGGCGAATTTCTCGCGGAATGTTGCTGCTGCTTGGAGTGACGCAGCTTCTAGTTGCTGGAGTGACTCTGCGGTTTTTTGAAGCCAATGATCCAGGTCTTCAAAGCGACCTTGAGCGATGAGCTGATCGCGGGTTGGTGCTTCAGACGTGATGTCATGGATGATCCCGCCAATCCAGTCAAACAACCCAAGAAACGCTTTCTTCAAAAGACCTGGCAATTCTGTCACCAGCCATTTGAAACCCTTCAAAAGTAGCTGAGGAAGATCAGAGAAGACCCGTTTCAAAGTGCCCAGAATGAACCGGCCCACAGACACTAAAACTTCTCGAAAACGCCCTGAAATCAAAGTCAGCACAGTTGTGGCTGCAATGCCAACAGGTCCAAGCAGAAACCCTACCAGCCGGAATCCAATTCCCCGCAATCCGGCTGCAAAAGCCCAAGAGATTGTCTTGAGTAGTATCCTTCCCAACGGAGCTCCCAAAGCGCGGAACAGGCCGGAGAATGGCCGCAAAACCTTACGACCGGCCCCCAACGCAAGGCCAAGTCCTGCAAGCTCCGCTACGGCTTGGCCTCGCTGGGTGCGAAGGAATTGAGGCAGCCACTTGGTCAGATCGGTAGTGTACTTGGTCAATGATTGAAGGACAGGGACCAGCTTGCTGCCAATCTCAACAGCCAAGTTCTTCAAAGCCGTGACTAGCTCGTCAAACGATTGAGCAACAATTTCCGCTCGGATGGCCGCCCCAGGAGAGATCACCTGGCCGAGCTGGTCGGCCTGCCTCATCATTCCCTCCAACTCCGCACGAGACATGCGGAGCGTGTTCATCAGGGAGAATGCGGCTGTATCCCCGAATCGGAACAAGATGGCCATTTGTTTTTGGCGACTATTGATCTTGACCAGCTCTTCGTGGATTCGCAGGAAGGCGGAAACCGGATCAAGCCCTGTAAGCTCTTCTACCGAAAGCCCCAAGGCTTCTATTCCCTTGCGGGCCTCACCAAGTCCTTGTTGTGCTTCTCCCAATCGACGGTTGAGTATGCGAAGAAAAGTCGTTGCGTCGTTGGTCGATCCACCCGTGGAACGAACGACGTACTGAAACCTTTGGAGCTGTTGAACTGTAAGCCCAAGTCGCCGGGCCAGCTTTACTTGGGCGTCTCCCCACGCCGCCACCGCAAATGAAGCACTTGTAATTGCACCCGTGACACTCAGAGCAAGATTGCGGGCGTTCTTCAAAGCGGAAGTGAAATCAACCTTTATCGTCTTCACAGCCTGGGAGAGACGAGAAGAAAACTGCTGCAGCTTGCCGTGGACATCTCTCAATCCAGCGACAAGCTGCTCGAATCGGGCTTTGAATTCTATATATGCTTGTCCGGCTTTGATTTCTCTTCCGGCCATGTTTTGTACTTGCTCCCGCTGACAAATACGAACTGGTCCATCAGTCGGGCGGCTTCTTCGCTTGTCTTAGGCAGCGGCGGCTCCATTGCGGGATGAAAATCTTCAAGCTGCGCTTTATCGTTCCCCAGCGCCCGGGCCACAAACAGCATCAAGGAAGCGGTATGGTCCCACTCACTTCGGAACCGCTCGCTTGCGTAGGTGACAAGCTGCCAGAAGGTGATGGGGCTGTCGATGAGTGTGGCAAGGTCGAGTCCTGCTCTTGCCGCAAGCTGGATAATTCTTCGGCTGTCAATGGGCTCTCTTTTAGCATTAATGCTTGTTCCACTTTCTTGCTCAACTCTTTCTTTATTTGTTCGATTACCTGTTCGTTGTCTTTCGTGCGGCGGGAGAAAAAACGAGCAATTTCAAGCAACAACGCAATCTGGGCCTGCGCAATTTCTTCCCCATACAAAGAATCAATGAAGTCATCAAACGGTATTTTCCGCTCCTCTGCTTGTTTTCTCACGCAAATCCAGATGAGCTGGGCAAATTCCTTGGGGCTGTCAATAGGTTTTTCCAATAACTCTTCAGCCTTTACCCCAACCTCATCCTCAAAAGCAAGGATGTGGGAGAATCGCAAATCAATCTTCCATACCCGTCCTTCTGCATCTTTGAATGTTTCCATTTAGTCGGCTCCCTCTCGTACAACTACCATCACCAACAAATCCTGCCCCAACGAACCAGTCCCAACACTGGCAGTCACTACGACGTCCAACACATCGTTTTGGTTGCGTGAAACTTTTGAGCTGTCCAGCGTGGCCTTTTTCACCGTCCCTCCGGGGTCCGCCGAGGTGAATTGTATGGGGGAAGTCAAAATGGAAGTTCCACCAACTTGCACATCAACACTGACGGTAGCATCTCCCGTGTTGGCCGTTTTAAGTACGGCTATCACGTCAATTACTGTGCCGCCGCCTTGGGCTCGTACCAAGGATACAGGCGTCGTAGCAGACGCCACGGTGCCATCCTGGACGTAGGTGAAGTGATGTTGATGCTGCAACTTTGCAGCTGAAATGTTGGCATCTGACGCCACGGCAGAGTCCTTGATGGTGTTATCAGGGACGCTCATGCTCGCAGCACTTAGATGCCCTGACACATGCAAGGAGTCCTCAATCCTGCTCATGGTAACCCTCGCTTATGGATTCTTGACCCATGCAGGTTGTGCATTGTTGTTTGGAGCAGGAACAAATTGAGCAGAGACCGTTTGGCGGTCTTCAGCAGGTTGGTTGTAAGTTACGTTAGTCACATAAGCATGCATTCGCAAATAGCGCGTGCCGGAAGCGGCAATATCGCCGGAGGCAACAGCAATCTCAATCACAGATCGCTGATCAGCAGCATTGAGAATCGATTCCAAGTCAGAGTCTGTTTCGCAAAAGTTGAAAGTGACATCGACCGTGACTTCACGATAATTCGGAATTTGCTCCTTGTAGTCCCCAGATCCGCGATCCGTGCAATCAACCAATTGTTCATTCTGGTTGATTGTCGCATCAATGACAGACTTGATTTCCGTCCAGCTTGGTGCAGCATAAGTCCCATCATTCTTGTAAAGTTTTGCTTGTCGTCCGAGTCGGCAACAAAGGGCCATGTTTAGGTCCTCCTATCCGAGAGTTTGCTTAGCCATTTGGGAAAAACGCTTCAAAGTCATATCAAATGCGGGGGCCATATAAGGGTGTGGGTGAATGCGTAACGGTTTGCCGATTCTTTGCCAAAAAAACCCAGCATTAGGTTGTTGTGGTGCTGGTCGGGTTACAATCGTAATTCCTCCAAATTCCAAAATATGTGGAACAGGAGTGCTTCCTTTGCCTTTTGGAAGTTTTCGGGGGCCGATGATAACCGTGTTCTCTTTTTCAAACACATGAAATGCAATCTCGCTTTTCAATGCGTCTGTCCAGTTGGTCGGGGGCTTGCCGGGCTTTGCTGAGCGCTTGCGCCTGCGAATGCGGCTGCGAGCCGTCCGCATTGCGTAAGCTCCAACCCGGTAGAGCAGCTTTTTTGTTCTTCGCCGCTCCCTCAAAACGAACTTGTCTTCGCTGAAAAGCTGTGACCACTTAACCTGGATAGACAGCGACATGGTAGTAATGAAGTTTCCCTTCGACTTTGGCTTTGTTGAGCACTACGAACTGGAGGGAATCAGGTCGCCTGAACACAGTGCCAGGCTCCAACTCGGCATCTTCGGAAACAAACAAATAGGACTGTTCCTGGTCTGTAAAAACCAAAATTCCGCGGACCTCAATTCCTTCATCCGCCGGATAGCTGCTCTCATATTCCCGATACAGCTCTTCACTCATTTGCATCGGACAAGCTCCACGCTGAACCCACCAACAAAAAGGCTCCGGCTTTCCAAAAGTTGAGCATCATAGCCAAACTCAAAGTTCCCTGTGCATACCCAACCGTTTGGGACCGGTTCGTTAAGCAACTGATCCCGAATGGTTTCCAGCATGCGGAGTGCTTCGCTTGTTTGCTCTTCCAGAGATTCCAGATCTATTTTTTGCAACAACAAAACACCAACTTCGGTTGTCACAAGCAGCTCATTGCGATCCCCCAATTGGTCAACTTCGCTGATGGGGGTCACTTTCAACACGGGTTGCTTGGTGATTTCCACACGGCTGTGGATGGCAACGGCATAATCAATTTCCGCCTGATAACCTTTCTGAGTCAAAAAGTCCCGGATCGCATATGCAGCGGAAATCATTGCCTCACCGTGTGTACCCGGATGGTTGTCTTGCTGGGGTCCATAAAACGAAAAACTTCTGTGCCAAGCACCTCCACCCGGTACTGTTGACCTTGGTACTCAAGTAGGTCGCCTTCCTCCGGCAAGAAGGGCTGTTGTCCAAAAACCAAATCTTCAACACGAAACAAGAAGTCCTGCACATCAACGGCTGCCTCAAACTCTACGGACCCAATGTTTGCCGTAATATCAATGCTGCTTTTCCCGGGAATCGCCCGGAGATACGAAACCTGGTCCCCTCGCCGATATACCACTTCTTCGCCAGCAGCTTGCAGGGCTGTCTTCAGGCCCTGCTCAGTTGCTCGAGCAAAAGGGCTGCTCATGCAACCACCTCCAACTTGGCCTTTTTGCCGGAAGCATCACCGGCAGTGGCGGAGCTGGAAATCTTCAGGCGGACGTATCGCTTGACATCAGAAGGCAAACGTACCCGCTTTGTCGCCGCAGGAGCACCGGCTCCCCCAGCTCCGGTTTGCTGCAGCACTTGGCCATAGATTGAGGATGCATCGCTGAAATCGCTATTGTCGGCGTGCTGCAACTCGTAGGTTTCTGTCTGACCATCGGGGAGTTCCGTAGAAGTCAAAGCGGGAGCCGAGATCAAAAGTTCAAAGTCAGCCAAAGCCTTACCGTCCAGGTCAAGCCCACCAGTGAACACACTGGTGTTCCCAGCGTTAGGCAGTGGAGTTTCAACAGCCAGTGCGGCATCTTTGCGTCGGAAGTTCTTGGTGGTCATCTTGTTGCCTCCTTACAGGGTGTCTGGTTCATCATCGCGGATGGAATCGGTCACCAGGATTGGCACGCCAAACGCCTGCTCAGGAATAGGAGCTGGCTCGCCCCGTTCATTGGTGGCCGTGCGAGAGCTGCGCAACATCTCCAAGGCCCGCCGATTCATCAGGAAGAAGTCCGGCCTACGGCCCACTGGGAACTTGGAAAGCAACTTGGCCAGCAGGTCGTCGTTCAAGGGATTGGTATCGTTAATCTTCTTAATCCGACCAACTGACCAAATCGACCCGATTTGAAGGCCGGGATAAATGGTCAATTGCTGCACATAAGCGATGAATGGGTCCCCGTTGGCATCAGTTACCCGCTGGATGACCGGATCAGATAGATTCATGTAGCCATTCTGGCCGAAGACCCACTGCACATCCTGCCGTCCCACACGAACAGCCCAGACACTGGTGCAGGTATTCCCACTGCCACCAGCATCCACGGTCATCTCTGGGGTCACTGCATCCAGCAGACCCGGGAAACCATCCGGGCTCCCCCCCTGGGCGGTCCGCTGTCCGTAGAAAAACTGCACGCCCATCTTTTG
>JAJRRR010000032.1 GCA_024279285.1 Planctomycetota bacterium | reverse complement strand
TGCTGGAAGAGCAAGGGGTGCTGGAGGAAACGGTGGTGATTTTCCTGAGCGACAACGGACGCCCTTTCCCACGGTGCAAGACCACACTTTATCACAGTGGGATCAAAACTCCCTTGCTAGTACGCTATCCGAAACTGGTTCGACCGGGCACGGTGACCCGAAGTCTGGTCAGTGCGGTGGACTTGGCTCCCACCATCCTGGAGTTGGCCGGAATTGAAGTACCGGAGAGTGTGCAAGGACGCAGCTTTGTGCCGGTGCTGAAGGATCCCCAAGCTACGGTGCGTCGCTATGTGTTTGCCGAACAGAACTGGCACGACTACACGGCTTATCGCCGGGCGGTGTATGACGGGCGATACAAGTACATCTGGAACGCCTATCCGGACTTGCCCCTGACCCCTCCAGCCGACGCCGTGCGAAGCCCGACCTTTCAAACCATGATCCGACTGCATCGTCAAGGGAAGTTGTCTTCTCCGCAAGCGGTGTGCTTCGCCAAGCCCAGCCCTCGGGAAGAACTGTACGACACTCAGGCAGACCCTTATGAAATGAAAAACCTAGCCGCCGATCCGCGTTATGCCGCGGTGCTACATCGGCTTCGGGCCAAGTTGAAACAGTGGCGCGAGGCTACCGCCGACCGGGTTCCTCAACAGCGCACGCCGGATGAGTTTGATCGGATCACCGGGGAACCGTTGCCTGGGCATGTGCCGGGCCAGCGGCGTCCCAAGCCCCAATGGGCTGTACGGCCGGAGCTGCTGGGCCAGTAGGAGAGGTGTAGGAGGGCATTTTGGGGCTGAAGTTCCAGGAACTCTCCCGAGCTCTTCTGCGGCGGGCTAGAATGCAAGGCAGAGCTTCGTTTCGCCTTGCCAGGAAGGATAGCCCAACATGGACACCAACACACTTTTTGACCAATTGGAACAACAAGCCCAAACTTGCGGCCCTCAGGGAGTAATTGAGCTGCTCATAGACACCTTTCGGCGGGAAAAAAAGTATCACGAACTGTTTGATGCCTTGCTGATCCGCAGCCGCATGCGGGCCGGGTTGCCGGTTATTCTGACCAAAAGTCTAGACGATCTGGAAGAGCCTCTGCGCAGCCAAGTGGAGGATGCCTATCTGGAGGCGTGCCGGGAAGTGGGTTTGGGATTGCTGGAACAGGGCCGAGTGCGCGAAGCGTGGACCTATCTTCGGGTCACCGGAGATCGCCAGGCGGTGGCCCAGCGGCTGCAAAACCTCCCGGTGAACGAAGACAACCTGGACGAACTGATTGAGGTGGCCGTGCACGAAGGAGTGGACCCCGAACGAGGGTTCCAGCTTGTCTTGGAACACTACGGCATCTGCAATGCCATCACCCTTTATGATGCCCAAATGCATTTTCGCCCTCGGCAGCAGCAGCAACCGGTGGCCCGACTGCTGCTTAGGTGGTTGCACGGGGAGTTGTTGGAAAATGTTCGGGCGGATATTCGCCGCCGAGAAGAGGAGGAGCCGCAGGAATCCACACTTGCCCAACTCATCTTGTCCCGACCTGAGCTTTTTGAAAACGACGCCTACCACATTGACATTTCCCATCTGCACTCGGTGGTGCGGTTTGCTCGGGTGCTGGAAGATGCCGAGTCGTTGAAGCTGGCGGTGGACTTGTGCGCCTATGGGAAACGGCTTAGTCCCCAGTTCCAGTTTCAAAACGAGGAGCCTTTCGGCGAGGGCTATGAAGCCTATGAGCTGTTCTTTCAGGCCCAATTGGGTCAGAGAGTCCAAGAGGCCCTGGAGTTTTTTGGTCGCAAGGCCCGAGAACTCTCTCCCCAAGAACACGGCACAGGGCCGGCGGAGGTGTATGTGGAGCTTTTGCACCGTTTGGGCCGCCACGAGGAAGCGTTGCAGGCGGCCGGGGAGTTGATCCCTCCGGGCAGTCAAACGCTGGGGTTTGCTCCCAGTTTGTTGGAGTTGGCGGTGCAAAGTCGGGCGTTTGGCACACTCAAGGAGCTTTCGCGTCGTCGTGGGGATGTGTTGGGCTTTGTGGCGGGGTTGTTGGAGGAACGCCTGCGGGATCAGGATTAGGCGCAAAGAAAAACCGCTCAGGAGGCCCTGAGCGGTCAAAGGCAGTGCGATTGGCGATGTGGGTTTAGCGGCGAATCACCCGGCTGGCGGGACGCACCCAACTGTGGTGCTCAACAGCAGCGGAGGGATCGGCCATGGGTTCGGACACTTCCAGGGTGGAAGCTTCTTCCACCTTGGCACCTCCGTCCTGACCGGCATCGCAGCAGCTTTGTTCGCAGCAGCGAGAGCCGAACAACACGCTCAGCAGGTTACGACGGCAGCAATCTTGCTTGGGGCAGCAGTCGTGCTTTTTGGGGCAGCAGGCCTTACGCTGCGGGCAGCACTTCGGCTGCGGAGCGCAACGCTTGGGGCAGCAAGCCTGCTTCTGGGGGCAGCAGCGCTTGGCCCGGTGGCAGCAAGCCCGTTTGGGGCAGCAAGCCTGCTTTTGAGGGCAGCAAGCCTTTTTGGGGCAACAAGCCTGCTTCTGGGGGCAGCAACGCTTGGCTCGGTGGCAGCAAGAATCCTGGCAGCAATCTCCTCCTACCAGCGCCCCTTCGGTGATCTCCAACACGCGGTCCAAAAGACCAGTGGCATAACTGGGGCTACACAAGCCCACGGCCAACACAACCGTTCCGAGATAGACTTTCCACTTCATGGAACCACATCTCCTCATCCTTGGAACTGTGGTTGCATGTCCCTACGCCTTGGACCCAGGTTGCCAAGACGTACCAACTCGCACCGCAGTTCGCAGGTACTTCCAGCCAGGTCCGTCGAGCCTCCCGCAGACTCGATCACACCGCCTCGGATCTCCTGGCTTGATTCACGCTCCCGTGGCGTGCGGTCGTTGTTCCGACCGGGTTTGTTGTCCAGTATCGGCTGTGCTGGCACGATGCCTTGAGAGTGGCAAAGTAGTTTTTGGCAAATGGTTTACAATCCGGATCGTATGGACCGTTCGGGCTGTACGAGGTGGACGGATCAGGCAAACTTTAACGGCCCCTTAAGCCGGTGCCGGAAGGTCCCGACGCACGAACACCCAACCCGACCACACCAACAGAACCCCCGCCCCCAGTACCAACGGCACCGTATAGACGGCACATTCCTTCCACGGTTGGGCTTGATGGACCATCCAGGCGGGTTCAAACAATCCGAAGAAAGTGGTCCAGGCGAGCCATTTCCAGGGGCTCATGCGAGCGAGGACTTTCAAGATCAGTTGCACCACATACACGGCCGCCACAGCTCCCAGCGTGCGCCGGCGATAGCGTCCCGGGGCAGAAAAACCCACCGCCAAAGCATACACCAGCGTGCTTAACCCCCAAAGGTTCAACGCCGCAGGAGCCAATGCCAAGGCAGAAACTTCAGAAAACTCAAACCACCACACGCCCAACGCCGTGCCCAACCAACCCCCCAAAGCCAACTTGCCCAACCACACCAGAGCGGTTCCCACCTGAGCTGCGAAATACTCCAGACGCGAAACCGGCAACGCCAACAGCCATTCCAGCTCTCCCCGGTCCAAAGGCCCGCTGACCACATCCGACCCTCGAGCCACCGCCCAAGCCGAAACCACCAACACCACCACAGCGTCCATCCAGGTCAGGGAGATCATTCCCTGAGGGGTGGCTACCTGCTCCAACGGGATGGGCAGAATCCCTTGCAGGGGGAGCCGAATCCCCAAGCGCAAAAACACGCCCAAGTAGCCCAGGTCCACCAGGCTCGTCATCCAGACAAACAAGAAGTGAAACACTGCCAACACGCCCACCGACGCCGTGCCCGATCCGGCGTGCCGAGTCCAACAATACCACCACAGTCGCCAGTTCACCGTTTACGGTCCTCCACCACGCGGTGGTAAAGCTCTTCCAAGCCCAAGGACGATACCTCCAGGTGCTGCACAGGCCATTGGGCCAACCAGTTCAACACTTGGCGGTCCACTTGAGGCACTTCCAGGTGCCAGCAGCCCGGTTCTTGACGCACCAGACGCACTTGTTCTGGCAAGCGATCTGGGAACGCTTCCTCTTGCAACCGGACCACTAGCAACCGGCGACGACGAAGTCGTTCCACCGTCTCCACACAACGCAGTCGCCCCTGGTGCAAGATAGCCACTCGGTCGGAAACTCTTTCCACCTCGGAAAGCACATGAGAAGAAAACACCACAGCTCGGCCTTGATCCCGAAGGTGGCGTACATATTGCAACACTTCCGCCCGGGCATCGGGGTCCAGACTGCTGGTGGGTTCATCCAGGAGTACCAACGGGACATCCACCGAGCAGACATAGGCCAAGGCCAGTTTTTGGCGCATGCCGCTGGATGCCCGATCCACGCGCACGGTGAGGTCCAGTTGCCACATTTGGGCCAGGTGCAAGGCCAAGGAGAGGCGTCCTCGGGGATGCAGCCCACTGAGCAGCTCCAGCACGGCTTTTCCGGTCATGGGTCCGAAAAGACGCACTTCCCCAGGTAGATAGGCCAGCCGTTGATGCACCTGACGCCGCTGAGTCCAACAGTCCAGTCCTTGGACCCGAGCTTGGCCGCCACTGGGACGCAAAAATCCCATCCAAAGCCGCAAAAGCGTGGTTTTGCCGGCCCCATTGGGTCCCAAAAGCCCCAGCACCTCGCCCGGATACACCTCCAGCGTGCAATCTTCCACGGCACGAGTCGGGCCGTAGAACTTGCTGAGCTTGTCCGCACAAGCGATGGGCGTAGGAGTCATTTGCCAATGCAAAAGCGACTGAAAATCCGATCCAGGATGTCGTCGGTATAAACCGTACCCAGAATCTGCCCAAGCTGATCCAGGGCCTGGCGCAGCGCAGCGGCCACGAGCTCCTGGCCTTCGCCGCGTTGGACCAGACGCCGAGCTTCTTCCAAAGCAGCGATGGCTTGGGTCAACGCCGCTGCTCCTCGGGCTGCTGTGGCCGGAACCACCACGGCTCCTGGAGCGCAAAGCCGCTGAAGCTCCTGAACCACCTGCGCTTGAAGCTCCTCCAAGCCTTGTCCGGCGGCAGCACTGGTCCGCACTTGAGGCCAACGGCACTTTTGGGCAGAGAGCAACGGCTGCCGAGGGACCGCATCGCATTTGGTCCACACCACCACACGAGGCATGTCGTCGGGAGCTTGCAGTTGAGCCTGTTCCCAAGCATCCGGTTCCCGGCCTGACTCTAAACACAGCAGCACCACATCGGCTTGCTGGGACTGCGTTTGGGCCAGCCGTTGGGCTTGCAGAGAGATGGAAGGTCCGAGGGAAGCTTCGGTGGAGGTTTTTTCTTGGGAGGTTTCTTCGGCTCCGGCCGTGTCGATCAATTGCACATCAAACGGGCCCCAGCGGAGCGAGGCGGTCAGGTAGTCGCGTGTGGTGCCGGGCAGATTGGAAACCAAGGCAGGTTGTCCGCTGAGGGCCCGAAACAGCGTACTTTTGCCCACATTGGGGCGTCCCCTCAGCACCACCCGAAACGCCTCTCCTGCCACACGGCGCCGGGTAAACTCCTGCCTCAACTGTTCCAGCTCTGTCAATATCCGAACAATGCTTTGTTCCAGTTCCTGGGAAGTGATGAACTGGATGTCTTCTTCCACGAAGTCCAGCCCGGCTTCGACATGGGCCAGAAGTTCCAGCAATTGGTGGCGTAGAGGGGCCAAGCGGGTGCCCACCCCTCCGGCCAGTTGATCCAGGGCCACCTGAAGGGTTTGAGGATCTTGGGCCTGGATGACCCCCAGCACCGCTTCGGCTTGGGTCAAGTCAATTCGTCCGTGCAAAAAAGCCCGAAGGGTAAACTCTCCCGGGGCGGCGACTCGGGCTCCTTGGGCACAAAGGGCTTCGAGCAACTCCTGGGCCAGAAGGGGAAATCCCCAAGTGTGCACTTCGGCCATCAGCTCTCGGGTGTAGCTTCGTCCTGGGGGCCAGAGCCACACCCAAGCCTCAGGGGGAGGGTCCCAGCCTTGGAGAAAAATCCGTCCTGGGTGGCAGCGGGCCACTTGGGGCACAGGCCAGCTTGAGCCCTGCAGGGGACGCACCACGGCCTGAAGCACCCGCAGAGCCTCCGGCCCACTTAACCGCACCACCGCCCGAGCAGCTCCCCCAGGAGCTGTCCCTACCGCTGCGATCGTGTCCCCCAGTTGATAGGAACTCATAGGACCTGTTTGCCCGTGTGTTTACTGCTTGTTGAGTTGGTCTTGGAGTTGTTTGAGCAGCGTCAAGGCTTCCAGCGGCGAAGTGCGGTCCAGGTCCACCTCGCGCAGCTTTTCCAGCACGCGATACCCTGGAGGTTCAAACAAGAGCAGTTGCCGGGGAGCGGAGTTGACTTGTCGGGCTTCAATTTTCAGGGCCCTAGAACCACCTAATTGTTCCTGCTCCAGTTGGTTCAGGATGGTTTGAGCGCGGCGAATGACCTCCTGGGGCACTCCGGCCAGTCGGGCCACATGGATGCCGTAGCTTTTGTCGGCCGCACCAGGCACGATCTGGTGAAGAAAAATCACCTCATCGTTCCATTCCCGAACCAGCACATTGAGATTCTTGACCCGAGGGAGTTGCTGGGCCAGTTGGGTCAGCTCGTGATAGTGCGTGGCAAAAAGCGTGCGACAGCCCACCCGATCGTGCAAATATTCCACTACGCTCCAGGCCAAGGCCACACCGTCGTAGGTGCTGGTGCCTCGCCCGATTTCGTCTAGAATGACCAGGCTTTTTTCGGTGGCGTTGTGAAGGATTTGGGCCGTTTC
>JAJRRR010000031.1 GCA_024279285.1 Planctomycetota bacterium | reverse complement strand
GGTGCGTAGTGGTCAGTTGGGCAAGATTCGCCGCATTCTGGTCCAATTGCCGCTATCGACCAAAGAGGGCGGTCCCTTCCCCCCACGGCCGGTGCCCCCACATCTGAACTGGGACTTTTGGCTCGGTCAAGCCCCTAAAGTACCCTACTGCCCCCAGCGGTGCCATTTCACCTTCCGCTGGTGGTATGAATACTCTGGCGGAATTCTGACCGACTGGGGAGCCCATCACATGGACATCGTCCATTGGGCCCTGGACCTGGAGCACCTGGGTCCGATCTGGATTGACGGTTCGCGGACCAAAATGCCCAACATCCCCGGAGGATACAACACCCCCAAGTATCCCGTGGTGGACATGATCTACCCAGGTGGTGTGAAGGTGGAAATCCGCGGTGGGAACGAAGGCATCTTGTTCGAAGGCACCAAAGGCCGCATCTATGTCAACCGCGGACGCATCACCGGAAAACCCATCGAAATCCAAGACGCCGATCAAAAGCTCAAAGACCAGATCGTGGAACTGGCCCTGCGGCTGTATCGGGGTTCCAAGCCGGGGGATCACATGGGCAACTTCGTGGAGGCGGTGCGGAAGCGGACCACGCCGGTCTCCGATGTGGTCAGCCAGCACCGCTCGGTTTCGGCCTGCCATCTGGCCAACATCTCTTGCCGCTTGCAGCGACGGCTGCAATGGGATCCCCGCCGCGAACGATTCGTCGGCGATGAAGAAGCCAACACCATGCTCCGCCGCAAGCAGCGCGAGCCGTATGTGATTGAAGCCTAGCCCGGCTCAGCCCTTCCCATCTGGCTGACACACAACAGCTCCCCTTTGCTGAGCCTCAACAGTGGGCACGCACAGGGGAGCTGTTGCGCCGTTTGAGATTTGGCACTCTGGAGGCAGGGCCCTTTTCCGGCTGAGATGTGCGGAGTGCAGGGTCTGCTGCCTGCTAGCTCAGAATGTCCCGAACCACCGACCCATACACCCCCGTGAGTCGGAAATCGCGTCCTGAGTAGCGGAAGGTGAGCCGTTTGTGGTCCAGGCCCAACAGGTGCAAGATGGTGGCGTGCAGATCGTGGATGTGGACTTTGTTTTCCACGGCTTGCACGCCGTGGGGGTCGGTGGCTCCGTAGTGCATGCCTCCGCGTACTCCGGCCCCGCACATCCATGCGGTAAACCCTTGAGAGTTGTGGTCGCGCCCATCGTCGTTTTGCACATGGGGCGTGCGGCCAAACTCTCCACACCACACCAGCAAGGTTTCTTCCAGCAGTCCTCGGGCTTTCAGATCGGCGATCAAGGCGGCGATGGGCCGATCAATTTGCAGGCAGGCGGAACTCAACGCCCGACGCAGATTGCGGTGGTTGTCCCAACCGCCGTGGTTCAGTGCCACAAACCGCACTCCGGCTTCCACCAGGCGTCGGGCCAGCAAGCACTGTCGGCCAAAAGCGTCGGTGGGTTTGCTCGGCCCGATGCCGTAAAGCTCCAAGGTTTGAGCCGATTCTCGAGAGAAGTCCACCAACTCCGGCACCGCCGTCTGCATCCGAAACGCCAACTCGTAGGACTGGATCACCCCTTCCAGCTCCGGATGCATCTGGTCTTTTTCCAGCCGACGGCGATTCATCCACTGGATCAGTTCCAACTGGCGGCGTTGGCTGTCCCGGTCCAAGTAGGGGTTTTTGAGATTAGGGATGGGCGATGGGCCTGAGGGGGCTTTTCGGCCCCGACGACGCACGCTGCGGCCCACCCGAACCGGCGTCCCCTGATACGGTGCCGGCAAAAACCCACTGCCGTAGTTTTGAGCCGTGCCGCTAGGTGCATTTAACGACACAAACCCCGGCAAGTTCGCATTCTCCGTGCCTAGGCCATAAGTGATCCACGCGCCCATGCTGGGTCGCACAAAGCGGAACTCTCCGGTGTGCAAAAGCACCGTGGCCGCGCGGTGGTTGGGCACATCGGTGTGCATGCTGTTGATGATGCAGAGCTGATCGGCATGTTGGGCCAGATGGGGGAACAGCTCGGAGATCCACACCCCACTTTCCCCCCGACGCTGGAACTTCCAGGGAGAAGGCATCCACACCCGCCGCCCGCGACGCCCAGCCGGTTTGTCGGCGTCTTTGGCCAGTTGAGGCTTGTAGTCAAAGGTGTCCACATGCGAAGGACCCCCTTGCATAAACATAAAAATTACATGCTTGGCCCGGGGGCGGAAGTGCGGAGGTTTGGGAGCCAGCGGGTTGGACCCTTCCCTGGCAGCCGCTTCCGTGCTCAGGGCAGCAAAGGCCACAAAACCTATCCCACACGATGTCGTTTGCAACCACTCGCGGCGGCTCATCCCTTGGGGCCACATGGTTCCCATCCTCGCCAAAAGGGGAAAAAGGGGTGTTTCCCAAAATCAGTACACATACCGGAACTCTGCCGAGGCAAACAGCGCCTGGCAGAAATCGGTCCACAATTGGGCTTGAGGCGTGTCGGGAGAATGGAGGAACTGGAGAGCCTGGTTCAGCTCCCCGGCATCCGGAGCACGCCCCAACGCCAACTGATATGCCCGAATCACACGCTCCTGAGCATCACCAGGCACCTCCTGCTGCAACCGGGTTGCAAATGCCTGCGCAATACGCCGCACTTCGGGGCTGTTGAGCAGGAACAAAGCTTGGGTGGGCACCGTGGTCACCTCGCGCTGGCCGATGATGAAGCTGGGGTCGGCACCGTCAAATACCTGCAAGATTTCCGGCAAGTGTCCTCGCACCCGAGGCAAGTACAGGCTACGCCAATTCACTCCCTGGCCTGAAAGATCCACTTGCAGCCGACCTCGCACGCGCACCACACCCACTCGCATCAAAGGGGAACCTTCTTGGGGCGGATCGTGCTGAAGCAATCCGGCCACTTCCAGCATGGCATCACGAATGGCTTCGGCTTCCAACCGACGCGGCTGCATCCGCCATCGCAGCACATTATCCGGGTCCACTTCGTAGCATCGGGGATCAAAGCGGCTGGAGAGCCGATAGGTTCGGGAGAGCACCAGGCGACGAATCAGCCGCTTCAGCGACCAGCCTTGTTCGACAAACTCCACAGCCAGGCGATCCAGGAGTTTGGGATGGCTGGGCTTCTGGCCCATCGTGCCAAAGTTATTCACCGTCGGCACCAGTCCCCGGCCGAACAGGTGGGCCCAAACCCGATTGACAATCACGCGGGCAGTCAGGGGGTTTTGAGGGCTGGCGATCCATTGGGCCAGTTGCAACCGTCCGCTTTGCCCTTTGGGGATGGGGGCTTGTTGACCGTCCAGCACGCTCAAAAATCCCCGCGGCACTAATTCTCCCCGCTTGCGGATTTCTCCACGGATGAGCACATGGATGTCACGGGGGTCGGGCCGGTCGGCCATTCCCATGGCCATCCGCGGCAACGGAGGTGGATTCTGCTCCAACTGACGCAATTGGCGACGCAGTTGGCGGAGTTGTTGATCTAACTTTCGGGCTTGTTCGGGTCGGTTTCGCAGGCGCAACCGCTGACGAATCAGCTCAGACTCACGCTTCTGCAACTGAAGGAGTCGCTGACGAAATTGCTGATAGCGTTTCAGTTTCTCTTGATCCTGGGGCGAGGTGTAGGCGAAGCGTCCTTCGGCCACATTGCGTCTCACGCGGGCCACTCCGTCCAGGGTTTCACTGCTGCGGAAAATGCCTGCGATGGCGTAGTAGTCCTGAGTGGGGATGGGATCAAACTTGTGGTCGTGGCATCGGGCACAATGAACCGTTATGCCCATAAAAGCCGTAAAAGTCACTTCAATTTGATCGTCCACCGTGTCCATGAGCCGCTGCTCTTGAGGTCCCACCAGGGTCTTGGGCCCCAGGGCCAAAAAACCGGTGGCCACGATCAACTTTTCCCGTTCTGCCTCGTTGCGAGCTGGAAGCAAGTCTCCGGCAATCTGCTCCACGATAAAGCGGTCAAAAGGCTTGTCCTGGTTCAGAGCATCCACCACCCAGTCCCGATATCGCCACGCATACGGATAAGTGAAATTGACATCTTTGCCTGTGGATTCGCCGAATCGGGCAACATCCAGCCAGTGTTGAGCCCAACGCTGCCCAAACTCCACCGAGGCCAAAAGCCGGTCCACATATCGGGCATAGTTTTCCAAAGTGGGCTCGGCCAGAAAGGCTTCTACATCTTCAGGTCGGGGTGGGAGACCCGTCAGATCAAAGCTGACCCGACGGATCAAAGTGGCCGGATCGGCGTCTTCCACTGGGCGAAGGCCAGCAGCTTCCAGTCGGGCCAGGATGAAGTAGTCCACCGGGTCCGAGGGCCAGGAGGAGTCGCGCACCTGGGGCAAGGGCCATTTGCGGGGGGGCTGGAAAGCCCAATAGGTTCGCCCTTGGCTTACATCCATTTTCTTGCGCACCACTTTGCCGGTGCGTGGATCGGGGGCTCCCATGCGAATCCACCGCTCAAAGTCCCGAATGACTCGCTCCGGGAGTTTTTCCTCCGGAGGCATTTCCAGACTTTCCCAGCGGAGGGCTTCCAAGAGCAGACTTTCCTCGGGTTTGCCAGGCACGATGGCCGGGCCCGACTGGCCCCCTTCCAGCAGCCCCTGGCGTGTGTCCAGATAAAGCTCCCCTTGCACCTCCTTGGCTTTTTGGGAGTGGCACTTGTAGCAGTGCTTGACCAGCACGGGCCGGATGCGTTGTTCAAAAAAGGCGATTTGCCGGGGAGAGAATCGCCGGGGAGAGGATTTTTTGGCCTGGGTTTGGGCCCCAACCGGCCCCACCCCAGCAGCCAGAACTGCTATCCATAACCCCAAAACGGCCAGTGCCTTACGACGCATCGTTCGGCTCCTTTTTGCTCCCAAGGCAGAGAAACACTTTCGTAGCACATAATGCGCCAAGGGAGGCATTTATTCGGACCAAAATGGGCGACTCAACGCCTTGCAAGCGTCCGGTTGGGTCGCACTTGCACGCCCGGACGGCAGCCCAAGAATCACAAGCCGCTGTCTTTTGCTCAAAGAGCCGCCTTGCGGCCCGGGTGCACTTGCTCCACCGAGCATCCCCCAGCGGTGGGCAGCATTTTTTGAGGACTCAGCAGTCCTTGGGGATTGAACACCTGGCGTAGTCGGGCCATGGCTTCCAGGTCCTCGGGGGTGAACATTCGCGGCATGAAGTTGATTTTTTCCACCCCGATGCCGTGCTCTCCCGTCACACTGCCCCCACAATCCAGACATTCCTGCAAAATCTCCTCGCTGGCCCGAAGAACCCGACGCAACTGCTCCTTGTCGCGCTCGTCAAAAAGCAGAATCGGGTGGATGTTCCCATCGCCAGCATGGAACACATTGACGATCCGCAACTGGTACTTGGAGCCGATCTGGTAGATGCGACGCAGGATGTGAGGCAGCTTGGAGCGAGGCACGACGCCGTCTTGGGTGCAATAGCTGGGACTAAGACGGCCTACGGCCCCAAACGCCTGTTTGCGGCACTTCCACAGTCGGGCACGCTCTTGGGCATCGGCAGCTTGGCGTACCTCGCGGGCTCCGCAACTGCGGCAGATTTCTACAATCCGGTCCCGTTGGGCATCCAGCCCGGCCTCCAAACCGTCCACCTCTATAAGCAAAATTGCCCCGGCGTCCAGCGGAAACCCAAACCGAAAGGCCGCCTCCACGGCTTCCAAGATTCCCTGGTCCATCATTTCCAAGGCAGCCGGAATGATCCCCGCTGCGATGATCCGCGTGATGGTTTCCGTGGCTTGGTCCACGGTGTCAAAGATGGCTAGCAGGGTGCGATAGCCTTGAGGATCGCGTGTGAGCCGCACCCAGATTTTGGTCACAATCCCCAGGGTGCCTTCGCTGCCCACCAAGGTGCCCACCAGGTCCAATCCTGGACGATCCAGTGCCGGAGAACCGAGCTGATGGACCGAGCCATCCGGGAGCACCACTTCCAGGGCCAACACATGGTTGGTGGTCACCCCGTACTTGAGCGTATGGGGCCCTCCGGAGTTGGTGGCCACATTGCCTCCGATGGTGCAAGCCCCTTGGCTGGAAGGGTCTGGAGCGAAGTGGAATCCGGTGCCGCGCAGGGCATGGGTGAGCCAGATGTTCACCACGCCTGGCTCCACCACGGCATAGCGATTGCGCAGATCGATATGGAGGATGTTTTTCATTCGGGTCAGCACGATCATCACTCCCCCGCCCACCGGCAAACACCCTCCGGCCAAACTGGTGCCCGCCCCTCGCGGCAAAAACGGCACCCCGTAGCGATTGCACAAACGGACCACCCGGGCAACCTGCTCGGTGGTGCGCGGGAAGACAGCTACATCGGGCACATTTTTTTCCACCACATAGCCGTCGCACTCATACACGACCAGTTCGGCATGCTGAGCCAGAACATTCTCCGGACCCAACAAATGCTCAAACTCCTCCACTAACGCCAGCACTTGAGCCGAGGGCATGGGTCTGTTCTCCCAAGGGGCGCCTGCTGCCACAGTAAGAACCTGCGTCCGTACTCACTTCCGTGCCCAGTTTGGCACACGCCGCAGAGCAACACAACGGGCCAGGAAAAGAGACGCTTTTTCACCAGGGGAAACCCTACTTTGGTGTTTCGGAGCAGGTTGCCCGAATTTGCACTTCACTCCGTAGGCATCCAGGTGGGGCGTTCGTGGAGGATGCGGTCGCGGAAGGGGCCAAAGCCGAAGTGGTAGAAGCGGCGGTTCAGGTCCACTTCCACCACCACGACAGAACCCCAGCGGTGGGCTTGGGCCAGCAGT
>JAJRRR010000030.1 GCA_024279285.1 Planctomycetota bacterium | reverse complement strand
TTTTCCAGATAGAACCGCAGCCCTTCGTGATTGGAGCGTCCCACCGAGCGAGTGCTTCCCAGCAGCAGCAAGTTGCTCTCCAGCTCAATTTCCAGGTGCTGAAGCACGGTGGGCAACATGGCCAGCACGGCGGCTCCCAGAGCGTTGTCGCTTACTCCTGGCCCGATGACCCGATCCGCCTGAACCAGCACATGATGGTCCACGCTGGCCGGGACGATGGTGTCCAGGTGGGCAACGCACAAAATGGTGCGATGCCCTTGGCGTCCGCGGAGCATACCCACGGCGTTGCCGATGTCGTCGGCGGCCACTTCGGGCAGTCCGGCTTCCACAAACCGATCCAGCAAAAACCGCACCCGCTGCTGCTCCTGGCCGCTGGGAGCTGGAATCTGGGCCAACATGACCACATTGGCCACCAACTGCTCCCGAAGCGGCAGCAGCATCTGGGGCAGTTGATCCACTTTGTCCAACAAATCGGCGGTGAGAATCATGCCAACCCCCTGTTTTGGAAGGATGTGCAGCGGCAGGGAGGCACTACCGGCCACCTGACAGAACGCAGATGCTCTTTTATCGTAGCGAATTTTTCGCCCAACTCCACGCCCCCGGTCCAACAATCCGGTGTGCAAGACCACACCGGTGAGCTTTTCCGCTCACTTTGTCCACCTACACGCTTGCAATCGGCCAGGGGTTTGGTATGTTGCCGCCAAGTTGAGTGCAGGTGGCAACCGGTACAACGGTCCTGTTTTGCAGAAGGAGGCTTGCCATGTCGTTGTATGTCGGCGAAGCGCTGGTTGGGGAAGGGAACGAAGTGGCCCATATCGACCTGATCATCGGCTCCAAAGACGGCCCGGCTGGAATTGCTTTCGCCAACGCCCTGGCCCGACAAAGTGAAGGACACACCAATTTGCTGGCCGTGCTCACCCCCAATCTGGCTGTCAAGCCTTCCACGGTGCTGATTACCAAAGTGACCATCAAAGGGATGCATCAGGCAGAGCAGATGTTTGGGCCAGCTCAAGCGGCCGTGGCCAAGGCGGTGGCTGACTCCGTAGCCGAAGGGGTGATCCCCAAAGGTCAGGCCGAAGACCTGGTGATCGTCTGTGGGGTGTTCATCCACCCGGCTGCCCAGGACAACAAGAAGATTTATGAGTTTAACTATCGGGCCACCAAAGAAGCCATCTACAACGCCATGAACGGCAAGCCCACCGTGGACGAAGTTCTGGCCCAAAAAGACGAAGCTGCCAAGAAGCATCCCTTCTTGGGATTTGAGCAGTAGCGGTTCCACGGCTCCCAAGCCTTTCGTCCCGGCTTCCAGCGGTGGAGGCGGGGACTGCTTTTGCGCCGGAGGTGAGCTGAGATGCGTCGCGTGTTGCTTCAGTTGGACCCCGACCCTCAGCCAGCCAGCTTCGACGCCATTGTGGCCTTGGACGCTGGGGCCGAGGTGGTCCTCCCCTACGGGGGCGTAACTCCCGAAAATGTGGTTCCGTTGGTCCATGGGGCCATTTTTACCCGTGGGCCTCAACAACTGCACCACACGGCCATCTTCATCGGAGGCTCGGATGTCAGCCAAGCCGAAGCAATAGCCCAGGTGGTGCAAAACACCTTTTTTGGGCCGATGCGGGTGTCGGTCCTCCTGGATCCCAACGGGGCCAACACCACGGCCGCGGCTGCGGTGTGGTGCGTGGCTCGGCATCTCTCTCCCCCTGGTCCAGTGTTGGTGCTGGGAGCCACCGGGCCGGTGGGTTCGCGCTGCGTGCGGCTCCTGGCTCAAGCTAGCTATCAGGTGAAGGTGGGTTCCCGGGAGCAGAGTCGGGCTCAAGCCGTAGTGGAGCAAGTGTTGCTGCACCATGCCCAGGCCAAGCTCCAACCGGTGCAGACTTCCCAACCTGATGCCCTGCGTCAAGCTCTCCAAGAATCCCAAGCCATCCTGGCCGCCGGTGCCGCTGGGGTGCAACTGCTCACCCAGGCCCAATGGGAGCAAAGCTCCGCACGCGTGCTGGTGGACCTCAATGCCGTGCCTCCTGTTGGCATCCAGGGCATTGATCCCCAGGACAAAGCCACCTCTCGGGGAGAGGGGATCTGCTACGGAGCTCTAGGAGTGGGCGGAATCAAAATGAAAATCCACCGCGCGGCCATCGCCCAATTGTTTGAACAAAACGACCTGTGGCTAGACGCCGAGGAAGTGTACCAACTGGCCCAAAGGGTGCTTGCTCCCCAGTCTGGTTAAGCCGCCCGATGTCGCAGAACAAAAGTCCCTTCCCGCACACCGCACCGCCGAACCACCAAAAACACGCTCTCCGGACTTAAAGGGGCCAGCCGCCGGCGTTGCGGTGGTCCTTGGTGCAGTTTTGACCAGATGGGGCATAGTTGGCCCTCCTTGGAGCGCAAAAAAATCCGGAGCTTTTCCAGCTCCGGTGGAGTCGGGGCGGCCGGATTCGAACCGGCGACCTTTAGACCCCCAGTCTAACGCGCTATCCAGGCTGCGCTACGCCCCGATCCAGAACCTGCCGGGGGCAGGCTCAGGCATTCTGCAACAATCTTATCCCAACCCAGGGCCCAAGCAAAGGGCTCTCTGGAAACTAGTTTCCACCTTGGGAGGGCTGTCCGAAGATCTGGCCACCGGAGGGGTTGGGGCCTGGGGAGGCCGAGGCCGGTTGGTCGTTCAGCAACGGGTAATCCACATGGGGCATTGGCTGGGCTATTTCGGAGGTGAGGGCATCCAGGGCCTCGGGTCGGATTCGCACCTCCGCCTGTTGATACCAACGGAATCCCGTGCCAGCAGGAATCAGGTGACCCAAGATCACATTCTCCTTCAAACCCACCAAGTGGTCCACCTTGCTGGCCAAGGCTGCTGCGGTGAGCACCTTGGTGGTTTCCTGGAAGCTGGCGGCCGAGATGAAGCTGTCGCTTTGTACAGCGGCTTTGGTGATACCCAGCAGTTGGTTGCTACTTTTGGCTGGTTTGGGCCGCACGCCCTTGGCCGGCTTGCCGCCCAAAGACTCCACTTCAGCATTGACTTGCTCAAATCGGACTCGGGGCACAATCTCGCCTTCCTGGAAGTGGGTGTCCCCCTTATCCGTGATCTTGACGCATTTGGCCAGCTCCTCATTGATCTTCCGCAGTTTGAACTTGTCAATCAGGGTGCCGGGTAGCAGTTTGGTATCTCCGGCGTCTTCCACCCGCTCTTTGCGGATCATTTGGGCCACGATCACCTCAATGTGTTTGTCATTGATGGAGACCTTTTGGGCCCGATAGACGCTCTGGATCTCATTGACCAGGTATTCCTGGAGTTTTTCCAGCCCGGAGATGCGCAGGATGTCGTGGGGGACCAAGGGTCCACTGCACAGTGGTTCTCCGGCCCGAATCCGGTCGCCCGTGTGCACCCGAATCTGTTTGCCAGGAGGAATCAGGTGCTCTTTTTCCATGCCACTTTCGCTGCGGATGAGCACCACGCGGTAGCCGCGTTGCTTTTTCTTCAACAGGGTGACCTCTCCGTCAATTTCGGCAATCACAGCCGGAGACTTGGGCCGTCGGGCTTCAAAGATTTCAGTCACCCGAGGCAAACCGCCGGTGATGTCCTGGGTTCCCCGGGCTTCGCGGGGGGTCTTGGCCAGCAGACGACCGGCTTTGACCAGTTCGCCTTCTTCTACTTCAATGACGGCTTTTTCGGGCAGGTAGTAGTAATCCAGCATCCGGTCGTCGTTGCTGGGATCCACCAAGACGATTTGCGGGTGGCGTGTGCCTTTGTGTTCCCGCACGATCCGGCGGATGCGTCCCGTGCGGCGATCTTTTTCCACGCGGACCGTCTCGTTTTCAATCAGGTCTTCAAACCGCACCTTGCCGTCCACTTCGGCCAAGATGGGGACGCTGTGCGGATCCCAGTAGCAGAGCTTCTGTCCTTTTTTCACCTCTTGGCCTTCCTGCACCAGCAGGAACGCACCGGTAGGCACCTGGTAGCGATCCAGCTCGCGGCCTCGGGAATCGGTGATGATGATCTCGCCGTTTCGGGACAGCACCACCGTTTTGGTCACCTTGCGACCGTGCTCGTCCACATCGGTCTTGACCGCCTTGAGCCGATTGAACCGGACTTGACCATCGTTTCGGGCCACCATTTCGCTGGCTTCCACACCGCGGACGGCCATCCCTCCGATGTGGAAAGTACGCATGGTCAACTGAGTACC
>JAJRRR010000029.1 GCA_024279285.1 Planctomycetota bacterium | reverse complement strand
GTTCCCTTCTATGTTTGAACCGGTGCACGGTTCGGCTCCCGACATTGCCGGCCAAGGGGTGGCTAACCCTCTGGCAGCCATTCTGGCCGGAGCCATGATGTTGCGGTGGCTTCAACTGCCTTCTGCTGCCCAAGCAATTGAACAAGCCGTGGAAAAAGCCCTTCTGCAAGGGGCCAAAACGCCTGACCTGGGCGGTTCCCTCTCCACCCAACAAATGGCCCAAGCCGTCCTGGAACAACTCAACCACCCCGATGCAACTTGAAGCCAGTTGAAGAAAAGGGGGCGTTGATCGTTGTGTCCAAGCGGTTTCAGCCTGCCCAGTAAACTGCTACAAGGACCTCTCTTCGGCTAGTGTTGGCAGAACAGGTCCTTGGCCCCTTTGGCAACACCGGCTCCGGCAGTAGGATTGGTAGCAATTCCCAACCAAGACGACCCCTTGGGGCCTGAGTCCTATGAGTTGCCAACGATTCGGCTCTTTAAGCGAAGCCTTGGATTACCTGTTTTCCCACATCAACTACGAGCGCACACGGAGCATTCCTTACCGATCTCCGCAGTTTCGTTTTGCCACGCTGGAAGCGTTGTTGGGAGAGCTAGGCCATCCGCATTGGGAGCTGCCGGTGGTGCATGTGGCCGGCACCAAAGGCAAGGGCTCCACTTGTGCTATGCTCAGCTCGGTTCTGGCAGCCGCGGGGTATCGCGTCGGGCGGTTCACCTCCCCGCACTTGGAATATCTGGGAGAGCGGTTTTGCATCAACGACCGGCCTTGTCCGCCGGAAAAGTTGGTGGAGCTTACCAATCAGGTGGCCCAGGCCGCCCAAAAGGTTGCTCAACGCCGTGAACTGCTTCGCCCAAGACCAACCTTTTTTGAACTGGTTACGGCCCTGGGTTTCCTCTACTTTGCCCAAGAGCAAGTGGACCTGGCAGTGGTGGAAGTGGGGCTGGGCGGCCGGCTGGATTGCACCAATGTTTGTCGGCCTCGCGTGTGCGTGATCACTTCCATCAGCCTGGATCACATGGCCCAGTTGGGAAACACTGTGGAACAAATTGCCACCGAAAAAGCCGGTATTCTCAAGCCGGGAGTTCCGGTGGTCAGTGGGGTTCGGAATCCCCAGGCCCAAAAGGTCATCGCCCAACGCGCTAAGGAGCTGGAGTGTCCTATGTGGCAGTTGGGCCGGGAGTTTGAAGTGCGTTGGGAACAGACTCAACTGGCCCACTGCGGCTGGCAAACACAACTTCGTTTCTGGGGCAAGCAGCCTCCGTTGGACAAGTGGCAACTTTCCGCACAGCTTCCGCTGCCGGGAGCCCATCAAGTTGACAACGCCGCCGTGGCCATAGCCGTAGTGGGTCTGCTAGGTGAGCAGCATTGGCCGGTTTCTCCAAAGGTGTTGCAACACGGTCTGGCCCAAGTGCACTGGCCTGCTCGCATGGAACTGCTTAGCACCCGACCTTTGATCGTGCTGGACTCAGCCCACAACGCCGCCTCGGTCCAGGCCCTTGTGCAAACCCTGGCTCAATGCACCCAGTCAGTCAAACGCTGGCTGGTGTTTGGCACCAGTGTGGACAAAGACATTGCCGGGATGATCCAATCCCTTGGAGGTTTCTTTGACCATGTGGTGCTGACACGATTTGACAACCCCCGCAGTGCAAATCCCGAGCAACTCCAAGTTGCATTTGCCCAGCGGGGCGTGCGGGCACAAGTGTTCGGAGATCCGATCCAGGCGCTTCGACACACTTTGGCCCAAGCCGGCCCGGAGGACTTGGTTTGTGTGTGTGGGTCGTTGTTTCTGGCGGCTCAAGTGCGTCCGTGGCTTCGGGCCCAAGTGGCCAAGCCTCGCTCGCTTTCTCCCCAATCTGCTTCGGTACTTTGACCCTGACGAAGAGTGCGAACAAACTGGAAAAGTCCAGCCGAGCAGTTCGTTCTGCGCCGCCTGTTCCAAGGATCACTTTCCCGTAGCGCTGGCTCGCCAAAGATGCCCAAACCTGCTCCAAATCCGCGAGGGAGGACACCGATCATGCGAACCGCCGTGTGCTTGGCCGTCGTGGCAACTGTGGTGGGAGCTTCCTTGCCCATTTCTGCTCAGGAAACTTCCGTAGAAGACCGCGAAGTGCAACAGATGCAAAGCCAAGTGGAGGAGTTTTTTCGGCTTCTGGCCCAACAGCAGCTTAGCCAGGCTTATGAGCGGCTTTTGAACAATAATCCGACGCTGCTGCAAGGGGCCCAGGAGATGATCCGTCGCACGGGCCAGTTGCGGCAACATGGCCCCTTGGTTCAGTATCACCGCATTTGGGCTCGTCAGGTGGGACCTCATGTGTTGGTCTTCTGCTACTTGGCCGAACACCGCCGACTGCCGGTGGTGTGGTATGTGACCTTTTATCGGGTTCCCCAAACCGACAGCACTCAGGACGACAACTGGATGGTCATCCGGGTACGATTTGACACCGACATTGAGCGCGTGGCCTTGGCCCTAGGAAGCTCTTGATGTGGTTCGCCGCGGTCCGCAAGGGCGAAACCGGCAGAAATCGGGTCCGGACGAAGACCAGAGCACTTTTGGAAGGATAGGCCTTCCCTTTGTCCGCTTGAACTGAGGCATTAAGTCAAGCATCTGCGCCCGCTTCCGGTGCCTCCAACCGAACTGTGCAATCCGCACAAGCTGCCCGAGAACCTCACCGGGCACCTGACAAGCTGTGCTCTAGCAAGCCACGAAGGTGGGCTCCAGGGCTTTCCAAGACCGGGACCATTTGACAAGCTCGCCGTCGGAGGAAAGTCCAAACAGGGTGGCAACTTTCTAAGACCTTTTCTCCAAGATTTTTTTAAGACCGGGAGCGATAGGCCTCCATCAGATAGCCGATCCAGAACAAGCACATGCCGAAAACCATGGCCACTAACATCTGGCCCACGCTCAGCACCGGCCTTCCTGTCCGAGTGGGCCAAAGTTGCAAGACCATCGCCACCGGCAAGATCACCAGTCCCAGCCGCTGAAGCATCCGGCCCATTCCTCTCTCCCTGAAGGCTTTACTTTACTGGCCAAACGCTGGCATTTCCCTCTTGGCTTGCCCACAATGTTAACCGTCCTGGCGGCTTTCCACCAAGGGAGGAACCTGCCATGCGTTCAGCTTGGATCGTGTTGCTTGGGATTGCGTTGGTTTGGTCTGGTGAGGCCCGAGGGCAGCAGAAAAACTCCCTGCCCAACTTTGTGGTGTTTTTGGCGGACGACTTGGGCTGGGGAGACCTGGGTTGCTATGGCAACCGGTGGATCAAAACCCCCAACCTGGACCGCTTCGCCAGCCAAGGGGTGCGGTTTACCCAGTGCTATTCGGCCTCGGGCGTGTGTTCCCCCAGTCGCTCAGCCATCCTGACCGGACGCACGCCCTATCGCAACGGAGTCTATCGTTGGATTCCCGAAGGACACTACTGCCACCTGCGCACCAGCGAGATCACGATTGCCGAGCTTCTGAAGCAAAAAGGCTACACCACTTGCCATGTGGGCAAGTGGCACTTGAACGGCCATTTCAACTCGCCCAAGCATCCTCAGCCGGACGATCACGGTTTTGACTACTGGTTTGCCACCCAGAACAACGCCTACCCGAGCCACAAAGACCCGGAAAACTTCGTCCGCAACGGCCAGCCGGTGGGCAAGCTCCACGGCTACTCGGCCCACCTGGTCGTGCAAGAAGCCATCCGCTGGCTCAAGCACCATCGGGACCCCAACCGTCCCTTTTATCTGCAAGTGTGGACTCACGAGCCCCATCTGCCCATCGAAACCGATCCCAAATATCGCCAGCTCTATGCCCGGTTCAAAGACATCGGCCTTCAGCAACATCATGGGAATGTCACACAACTTGACGCTGCATTTGGGGAACTGATGCGGGCATTGGACGAGCTGGGCTTGACGGACAACACCGTGGTGTTTTTCACCTCTGACAACGGCCCGGAGGGACAAGGCATCCCAGATTACAACCGCCCTGGCTCACAACGGGACCGCACGCGAGGTTCCACTGGAGGCTTAAGGGGCCGGAAGCGCGACTGCTACGAAGGCGGAATTCGCGTGCCGGGCATGGTGCGTTGGCCTGGACACATTCGCCCCGGCACGGTCAGCCATGTGCCGGTGATCGGCTCGGACATTTTTGCCACCATTTGCGACATTGCCGGCGTTCCGCTGCCCAAGGATCGCGTGATTGACGGGGCCAGCATGCTGCCGGCCTTTGAAGGCAAACCGATCAAGCGCTCCCGACCTCTCTACTGGCGCACGCGGATTGCCTCACCTAGTTGTCGGGTGGCGTTGCGCATCGGAGACTGGAAGATCGTAGCCAACGACACACTGACCCGATTTGAGCTTTACAACCTGCGCTACGACTGGCGCGAAACCGCCGATGTGAAGGACCAGTACCCGGAAGTGTTTGCCCGCATGAAAAAGGCCTTAATTGAAATGGACCGCGAGGTGCTGAGCGAAGGCCCTGACTGGTGGAAAAACGATCCACCTCACCGACGCCGCCCCCGGCGTGCCAAATCCAACAAGCGTTAAAGCTGGCGATTTCGGGAAAGAGTGCCCACTTTTTTCCTCACAAGGTCCCGAGCATGTTGGACCAGGCCAGGTTGCTGGAGCTGTTGCGAGCCGGGGAGTCGTCCCGGGTGGAGTTCAAACAGTCCCCTTCGGATCGGCAGCAGATTCGCCATACCATTTGCGCTTTGGCCAACGACCTGGAGGGAAGTGGTCAGCCGGGGGTGATCTTTTTCGGTGTGGACGACCAAGGCCGGGTGATCGGATTGGAGCAAAACGACCGCACGGCCCGTGACCTGCTGGCCATACGCAACGAAGGGAAGATCCTGCCGCGACCTTCGTTGCAAACCCAGTGGCTCCAGGTCGAGGGCAAAGCCGTGCTGGCCTTGGTAGTACTTCCCAACGACGACCCGCCCGTGCGATGCGACGGCCGGGTGTGGGTGCGGACCGGCACGACGGTGCAACAGGCCACCCCCGAAGAGGAAGCCCGCCTGGCCGAGCGACGCCGTGGGGCCGATCTGCCTTGGGACCATCGGCCTTGCTCCCAGGCTACACTCCACGACTTGGATCTATTGTTTTTCCAACAATCTTACCTGCCCTCGGCCGTGGCTCCCCAACTGCTGGATCAAAACGCCCGTAGCCCCGAACAACAGCTCCTTTCCCTGCGGTTATTGCATCAGGGGGTGCCAACCCACGGGGCGATTCTGGTGCTGGGCAAGGACCCGTTGCAGTTTGTCCCAGGTGCATACATCCAGTTTCTCCGCATTCACGGCACAGCCTTAGGAGACCCGGTGGCCGACAACAAAAGGATCGCTGGCCCTTTGCCAGATCAGGTGCGTCGGATTGAAGAGGTACTTGAGGCCCATATCACCTCCGCCTTGCGACTTTCTCCGGACTCTCAAGAAGAGCGACTGGCCGACTATCCGCTCGTGGCCTTGCAGCAGTATGTGCGAAACGCCCTGATCCACCGCAACTACGAAAGCTCACATGCTCCGGTGCGGATTTATTGGTACGATGATCGGGTGGAGATAGAAAATCCCGGGGACTGTACGGCCAAGTGACCCCAGAAAACTTCCGCCACGGAGCCACGGACTATCGCAATCCTTTGCTGGCCGAAGCGATGCGGGTGCTGGGCTATGTGCAACGCTTCGGCTTCGGCATTCCTTTGGCCGAGCAGGCACTCCGGGAAAACGGCAACCCGGAGCCCCAATATCACCTGGAGCCCACCCGAGTGCGCGTCGTGGTGAGGAAGGCCCCATGACACCGACCTTGGCGTTCTTCAACAACAAAGGGGGCGTGGGCAAGACCTCGCTGTGCTACCACATGGCCTGGATGTTTGCCGAGCTTGGGGCCCGGGTGCTGGTGGTGGACCTGGACCCCCAGGCCAATCTCACTTCCATGTTCCTGGAAGACGAGCAACTGGAGGCGATCTGGCCCGATGAGGACCACCATCCGCAGACCATCCAGGGAGTCGTCGCTCCGTTGCTGGAAGGGACGGGAGACATCGGACCTGCCCCCCTGCGGGAAGTGGGGGAGAACATCCACCTGGTGCCGGGGGACATGGCCCTTTCGGTCTTCGAGGACGAGCTATCCCTGGCCTGGCCGCGCTGCCTGGACCGGCGAGCTGATTCGTTCCGCACCACCACGGCCTTTTTACGCATGACCCTCCAAGCTGCCCAAGCGTGTCAAGCCAGCGTGGTGTTTGTGGATGTGGGGCCCAACTTGGGCGCCATCAATCGGGCAGCGCTTCTGATGTGCCACTGGGTGGCCTTCCCCCTGGCGGCCGACATGTTCTCCCTCCAGGGGTTGCGGAACCTGGGACCCACCCTGCGCCACTGGCGTCAGGATTGGAGCGAACGCGTGGAACGGATTCCCCCAGGCGTGCAACAGGAGTTTCAACAGCTTCTGCAAACCCACGATCCGGACGAAGTCAAAGCCCAACTCAAGAACAAAATGCAGCCGCTAGGCTACTTGATCCTCCAGCACTCCGTGCTGCGGGATCGGCCGGTAAAAGCCTATGCCCGTTGGGCCAGCCGCATTCCGGCTCTGTATCGGGAAAAAGTG
>JAJRRR010000028.1 GCA_024279285.1 Planctomycetota bacterium | reverse complement strand
GCCTACTCCGCTTCCAAAGCCGCCGTGGTGAACCTGACCAAAAATGTCGCTCGGGAGTTGGCTCCCTTAGGGGTTCGGGTCAACTGTCTGTGTCCGGGCTTTTTCCCCGCCGAGCAAAACCGCAAAATCCTGGACACCCAACGGGTGGAAAACATCATGCGCCAAACTCCCATGGCCCGGTTCGGCGAGCCAGAGGAACTGATCGGAGCGGCTTTGCTCCTGCTTTCCCCTAAAGCCGGAAGCTTTATCACGGGAGCGGTGTTGTATGTAGATGGCGGCTTTACGGCCATGAGGTTTTAGTCTCGCAAGGTGTCTTCCTCGGGTGCCATCGTGTCGGAACAAGTGCGTGTGCTGATCACCCTGGCCACTTATAACGAGATGGAAAATCTGCCTGGGCTGCTAGAACAAATCCGCCAGTTTGCCCCCCAAGCGGATGTGTTGGTGGTGGACGACAATTCTCCCGACGGCACCGGCCGATGGTGCCAGGAGCAATCGGCCACCTGGCCCTGGCTGCACTGTATCTTGCGCCCAGGAAAACTCGGGCTAGGCACGGCTACCATGGAAGCCATGCGTTGGGCCATGGAGCATCAGTACCACTGGATGCTCAACATGGACGCCGACGGGAGCCATCGTCCGGAGGACCTGCCGGTGCTGCTTGGCCGGGCCTTGGACCCTCACGAGCCGGTGGATGTGGTCATCGGCTCGCGTTATGTCCCAGGAGGCCAAGTCCAAGGATGGCCCTGGCACCGGCAGTGGATGAGTCGGGCCATCAACACTTATGCCCGCTGGCTCTTGGGCCTGAAGGTTCGGGACTGTAGTGGAGCGTTCCGCTGCTATCGGGTGGAGGTGCTGAAGCGATTGGACTGGGAGTGGATTCGTTCCCGAGGGTATTCCTTCCAGGAAGAAGTGCTGTTTCATCTCCAGCAGGCCGGAGCCCGACTGGCCGAAGTGCCCATCACTTTTGTTCAGCGCCGGCACGGGCAATCCAAAATTAACTTGCAAGAAGCCTGGTCGGCGCTTTGGGTGCTGGCGATGCTTGGCCTGGGGCGGCTTATTCCGGGCCGAAAGCTTTCCAACCCCACAGAGCAGCCCCGATAGCGTGCTATTTTGGTCAAGCTCCAAACCAACCGCAGACCTGCATGCTCCGCTAGCACCAAGGAGCATAAGGACACGAGAACACATAAATTTTCTTGAATCCGTTCGCCACTTTTGCGACAATCCTAATGTGCGAAAACCTCGGAAACTCTTTTGCCTTCCAGCAGTTTCCCCCCGGTTGTTTCCTGCCTGCCAAGGAGGAGAGGTCATGCCTGATGTGCGTTGGGCTCCGGCATGGCAAAGGATTTGGATGGTGGTGGTTCTTTGTGGCTGGGCTCCCGCGGTAGCTTGGGGAGCCAAAGCGCCCGGACTAGGCAATCCCGGCAAACTTGTCCGCCTGGAAGTGCTCCAGCCGGAGTCGTTGGTGCTTCGGGGCAAGGATGCTCGGGCCCAGTTGGTCGTCTTGGGCCACTATGACTCGGGCCAGATGCGCGATCTGACCCGAAAGGTCGCCTACCAAGTCAGTCCTTCCGGGGTGGTCCAGGTGGACTCCACGGGATTTGTGACTCCTGTGGGCAATGGCACGGCCACGATCACCGCCAGCTACCAAGGCCACCGCGCGGAAGCTCCCATCCGCGTGGAACACTTTGACCGTCCCGTGCCGATCAACTTCCCCAACCAAATCGTGCCTATCTTCACCAAACTGGGCTGCAACATGGGAGCATGTCATGGCAAAAGCACCGGTCAGAACGGATTCAAGCTCTCCCTGCTGGGCTTTTATCCCCAGGAGGATTACGAGTACCTGGTCAAAGAAGGCCGAGGCCGACGGCTGTTCCCGGCTGCTCCCCAGCGAAGCCTTCTGCTGCTGAAAGCCACCAATCGCATGGCCCACGGCGGTGGGTTGCGCATTGAGCCCGGTTCTTATGAATATCAACTCCTCTACAACTGGATTGCCCAAGGCATGCCTTATGGCAACCCCGATGATCCCGTGGTACAGCGCATCGCTGTGTTCCCCCAGCGCATGGCCTTGCCGTTGCACGGGCAACAGCAGCTTCAAGTGTTGGCTTACTACAGCGACGGCACGGTGCAGGATGTGACCCGAATGGCCCAGTATGAGCCCAACATGCCTGAAATGGCTGAGGTGAGCAAAACTGGGCTGGTTCGTGTGTTTGATCTCACCGGTGAGGTAGGCGTGATGGTGCGCTACCAGGGCCATGTGACGGTGTTTCGAGCAGCGGTGCCGTTGGGGATTCAGGTCAAGGAGTTTCCACCAGCTCGTAACTTCGTAGATCGTCTGGTGTTTGCCAAACTCAAAGAGTTAGGCATTCCCCCCTCGCCGGTTTGTGATGACTACACCTTTGTGCGTCGGGTGACTTTGGACATCTGTGGACGATTGCCCACCCCGGAAGAAGTCCGCCAGTTTGTGGCCGACACCGATCCTCACAAACGCGACAAACTCATTGATCGTCTGTTGAATAGTCCTGACTATGCAGACTACTTTGCCAACAAATGGGCATCCATTCTTCGGGTGCGGACGGTGCGTAGGGCAGAAGGCATGCGAGGCACCTATCTGTTCCACGCCTGGATTCGGCAGAGCTTGTTGGAGAACAAGCCTTACGACCAGTTTGTTCGTGAGATTGTGGCGGCCAGCGGAGATGTTCGGAACCATCCCCCGGTGGCGTGGTTCCGTGAGCTGACCACGCCGGAGGCGATCATAGAAGATATTGCCCAATTGTTCCTGGGCCAGCGGATTCAATGTGCCCGATGCCACCACCATCCGTTTGAGCGATGGAGCCAGAAGGACTACTACGGGTTTGCGGCGTTCTTTACGCGGCTGGGTCGCAAGGATGCGGCTGATGGGACCAGCAGTCGGGTGGAACCGAGGATTTATCACCGCCGGGGGGTGGCCCAGGCCACAAACCCCCGAACCCGACAACGCCTGCGTCCCACGGGGCTAGGCGGCAAGCCGCTGGACATCCCTCCAGAGGATGACCCCCGCCACTACTTGGTCGACTGGATGGTGAATCCCAAAAACCCCTACTTTGCCAAAAGCCTGGTCAACCGCTACTGGAAACACTTCTTTGGCCGAGGGATCGTAGAACCGGAAGACGACATGCGGGTGACCAATCCGCCCAGCAATCCCGAACTCCTGGACGCCTTGGCCGAGCACTTCATCCGATCCGGCTATGACATGAAGGAACTGATCCGTACCTTGTGCCGCTCCACGGTCTATCAACTCTCTTCGGAACCGAACGCTTACAACGAGACGGACAAGCAGAACTTTTCGCGCTACTATGCCAAGCGGCTGCCGGCCGAGGTGCTGTATGATGCTCTGGCCCAGGCCACGGGTGTGCCTTCCCGACTGCCACGCATGCCGGCCGGAGCCCGAGCCGTGCAATTGCCCGATATGTCGTTGGCCAACTACTTCCTGCTGGTGTTTGGCCGTCCGCAGGGCACCAGTCCTTGCGAATGCGAGCGATCCTACGATGCCAACTTGGCCCAAACGCTCCACTTGCTCAACTCGCGCGAAATTCAGGACAAAGTTCAACGAGGGCATGCCTTGCGACTGGCTCGGGACAGAGAGCGTTCGGATCGGGAGAAGGTGGAGGAGCTTTATCTCTACACCCTCAATCGGCCCCCCAAGCCCAAGGAACTCCAAGCCTGCTTGCAATACCTGGAAAAGCACCGCGATCGGCCCCAGGAAGCTTACGCCGACATTCTTTGGGCCCTGATCAACACCAAGGAGTTCTTGTTCAACCACTAAAGGTGCGGTGCCAGTCAGTCATGGGGGGTGGCAAGCAGGCCACCTGAGGGTTATCCTCCTCGGGCCAGTCGGGCTACCAGTCGTTGCATGGTGCGCCCGTAGTGCCAGTGGTCCACTTCAATCCAGTGTCGAGGAGTGGGGAGGAAGCGTCGCTGTTGGTACTGAGGGCCCACCCGCTGACGCCACCGTTGGAGATGAAGGGCCACGCGGTGCCCTTGCCACCAGCGACGCACAAACCAAGCCACCGCCTGGGTCTGCCAGTGCACCAGCCCAAACAATCCACTGTCCGGCTGAATCATCCCGGCCACAAACAAATTGTCCCAACGAGGCGGAAACACATGGTGCCACAACCACGGACGGCCCTGATGCCAGTTCAGGTGCCGCACATCAATAAAGGGAAACCATAGCTCATACCCGGTGGCATAGACGATCACATCCACCCGCTCGCACGAGCCGTCGGCAAACCACACTCGGGTGCCGTCCAGACGGAGCACCTGAGGCTTGGGCCGCACCTGGCCATGAGCCACCGCATAAGGGAGCAGGGAATTGACGATCGGATGGGACTCAAACAACCGGTGGTCCGGTCGGGGCAGTCCGTAGCGCTGAAGCGGTCCCACCAACACCCACAGCAACCCCTGGGTGATCCACCGCCTGGCCCACAGGGGAAGCCCCAGCCGATGCAGTTGCTCACCTGCCCGATCTATCGGCACTCCAAAGACGAACTTGGGCAAGTAGTAGTAGCCGCGTCGGGTGCTGTGGAACACCACCTCGGCCACCGAGGCAGCTTCCACGGCGATGTCGCAACCGCTGTTGCCTCCTCCTATGACCAGAACGCGTTGGCCTCGGAGGCACTCGGGAGTTTTGTAATAGGCCGAGTGAAACGCCTTGCCATGAAAGGAGCCGGGAAACTGCGGCCAGTGAGGGCGGCGATGATGACCGTTGGCAATCACCACGCCGTCGTAAACTCTTCGGGTACCGTCGGACAAAAGTACCTCCCAGCGCTGGCCATCTTGGCTCGGCTCCAACCACTGCACTTCGCACCCGTAGTGAATCACTTCCTCCAGTCCGAACCGTCGGGCATATTCACGCAGGTACTGGAGCACTTGGGTGTGATGTGGATAGGGAGGGATACCCCGGGGCATGGGAAAGTCGGGAAACTCGGTCCCTCGTTTGGAAGAAATCATGTGCGTGGAACGATACACGCGCCCACTGGGCAGGGCGTAGTTCCACACTCCGCCCAAATCATGTTCCCGCTCCAGCACTTCCACTTCAATGGAGTGCTCCCGAAGGTTCTTGGCAGCCGCCAGTCCCGATGGACCGGCTCCAATCACCACATAGCGGATGGGGCGTTTCATTGGGCCACGGCAAACTTGAGGCACTGGGCAAGGTGTTCTTTTTCATCCTACTTTCCTTTCCCCGGACTCTCCCAGGGGCGATTGCCTGGACCGGTGGCCGGCGTTCCTTTAGCTTGGTTTAAGAAAGGGGTTGCGTTCTCCGGCATGCGGCTTGTGGCCCGGGGGTGTTATGGCTACCCGGAAGCGATTTCAAATCAGTCTGTATCGGTTTTTGCTGTGCATGGCCGCTGTGGCGTTTGTAGCCGGAGCAGCCAATGGGGTGCTGCG
>JAJRRR010000027.1 GCA_024279285.1 Planctomycetota bacterium | reverse complement strand
GTGAAAAGCCCGAGGCACCCCCGGGCTCACCTCCTCCCCGCGCACCAGAAAGTTCCCTTTGACCAGCACAAAGGTTTTGCGGCGTTTCTCTGGTGGTAGCTCTACCATCACCGGCACCCGAGGCCGGCGCGGAGCGTTGCGCTGCAACTGTTGAAGTTGCTTTTGAAGCTGCTGGTGCCGACTTTTCACTTGGCGGAGCTTTTCTACCAATTGTTTCCAAGCCGTATCTTCCGAGGCAGAAGCGGCAAGCTTTTTGGCCGGCTTGCCTGGCCCGGGAGCCACCAGTGGCAACGGGGCCTGAGCCATCTTCAACCCCTTGGCCCGCAGTCGCTCTAGCTCCTTCTTGACCTGAGTCAGTTGGGCTTGGAGCTTTTGGACCTTTTGGCGGTGTTGGCGGATTTTGCGTTCCGCTTCTGGCCAAGGAACTTCAATCGTGGGCGAGTCGTCCGGACGGTCCGCGTCGGCGGTCTGGTTGAAGAAAGCAAAGAACTGGTAGTACTCCTTGTTGCTGATCGGATCGTACTTGTGGTTGTGGCACTTGGCACACTGCATCGTCAGGCCCATCCAGACCTGCCAAGTCGTCTCCACGCGGTCCATCACGGCGGCCACGCGGAACTCCTCATCATCGGTCCCACCTTCGGTGTTGGTCATCGTATTGCGATGAAAAGCTGTGGCGATGCGTTGCCACAGGGTTGGACTGGGCAACAAGTCCCCGGCCAACTGCTCGATGGTGAACTGGTCATAGGGCATGTTTTGGTTCAGGGCCCGAATGAGCCAGTCCCGATAGGCCCAAATCTCTCGCAAGGGATCCGAGCCGTAGCCTTTGCTGTCGGCATATCGGGCCAAGTCCAGCCACACCCGAGCCCAACGCTCCCCATAGGCCGGATCGGCCAAGTAGCGATCCACCAGTTTTTCGTAAGCGGCTGGATTGGGATCGTGGGCAAAGGCTTCGGCTTCCTCCAACGAAGGGGGCAGTCCCCGAAGGTCCAAACTCAGTCGGCGGATCAGCTCATATCGGGTGGCCTCTGGGGAGGGGGTCAGTCCTCGGGCTTCCATTTGGGCCAGTACGAAGTAGTCCACCGGGTTGCGTGCCCAGTTGCGGTGTTTTACCTGCGGCAAGGGCCACCGGCGGGGCGGACGAAACGCCCAGTGTTTTTCATATCGGGCTCCTTGCTTAATCCAGCGGCGCAGCAGCTCAATTTCTTCTTTGGTCAAGGGTTTTCCGCTTCCGGGAGGGGGCATTTGCTCGAACTTTTCGCGGCTGCTGACGCGGCGTAAAAGCTCACTTTCCTCGGGCTTACCCGGCACGATGGCCCGAGCTCCACTGTCCAGCTCCGCCGTGGCTCCTTCAAATGTGTCCAGCCGCAATCCGGCTTCTCGATGGTCTTCGTCAGGCCCATGACACTTGAAACACCGGCTGGCCAACAGCGGACGCACCTGAGAATCAAAGTCCACCTCCTCCGAGTCGGCCAGCACCGCAGAAGCTTGGACCAACCAGCCACACACCGTCAACCAGCAGAGAAATCGCTTCATAATCACGGCCCATGCTGCTTGGGGCAGGCGGGACAACCCCTGGCGGGTATGCTAGCACTGGAAGCACTTGAAGTCCATTTTTTATTTAATCGGAGAGGCCCCAGATAAGCAACCGTTTTCCCCCACACGGAACATCTTGGCACCCGGATCAAAACTGAACTCGTCCTGGCCCGAGCGGGAAAGTACCATGAGGCAAGCCAAAACAGGCTGAAGCGGTTTGCTTTCCCCCATCCGCCTTGGGCAAGGAGAAAACCATGCAGGCACACGGCTCTTGTGCGGCAGTGGTTCTGGCTGCCGGCAAGGGGACGCGGATGAACCGTCCTGAGCCCAAGGTGCTGGTTCCCCTGTGCGGAAAGCCCATGATCCACTTCGTCCTGGAAACGCTGGAAGAATTGGGCGTAGGACGGACCGTGGTGGTGGTGGGCTATCGGGCCCAGGAGGTTCAACGGGCTTTGCGGGGTTGGTCCCAGGTGGAGTTTGCCCTGCAACAGCCGCAGCTTGGCACGGGGCATGCCGTGGCAGTGTGTCGGCCTTTGTTGGAAAACCATCCCGGGCCCATCCTGGTCCTCACCGGCGACTCCCCCCTGGTCCAAGCTGACTCTCTGGCCCAACTCCTCCAAGCCCAGCAAGAACACCAGGCCGCCTGCGTGTTGGGCACGGCCCTCAAGGAAGATCCCACCGGGTTTGGGCGCATCGTGCGCAACTCCCAGGGAGAGTTTGAAGCCATCGTCGAACAGCGCGACGCCACCGAAGAAGAACTCAAAATCCGCGAAGTAAACCTGAGCTGCTATGTGTTCTACCCCCAGTTGCTCTGGAAAGCCCTGGAACACATCCAGCCAAAAAACCGGCAGGGAGAATACTACCTGACTGATTGTCCGGGCTTGCTGAAGCGTTGGGGTCATCGGGTGCTGGCCCTACCGGTGCACAAGCCCGTGGAATCCATCAGCATCAACACGCCTGAGGAACTCCGGGCAGCCGAAGCCGTTTTGGCCCACCGGTCCTCTTGCTCCTCGGATGCAAAAGCGCCATGAAAATCACCCAGGTGGAAGCCCTTGTGCTGGAAAAGCCCCTGGCGCGTCCCCAACGCAACAGCAAAGCCTGCCGCCGGGTGCGGCGGTTCACCTTTGTGCTGGTTCACACGGATACGGGTTTAACGGGCCTGGGGGATGCCTATGGGGATCAGGCCCTGATGGCCGAAATCATCCGGCGTCGTTTGGGCCCGATGGCCTGTGGGCTGGACCCCTGTCGGCCCGGGCAAGTCTGGGAACACCTCTTTTCCTCGCGAGCGTTTTGGGAACCGGGCGGATCGGTCGTCTGCGGGATCAGTGCCATTGAAGTGGCCTGTTGGGACATTTGGGCCAAAAGCGAAGGGGTGCCGGTGTGTGAGCTGTTGGGCGGAGGGCGTCGGGAGTGGATTCCCGCTTACGCCAGCGATCTTCACTGGGACGAGCCTGCCTGGATGGCCCAAACCGCCGCCGGGTTCGTCCAGCAGGGATTCCAGCATGTGAAATGCCATCTGGGAGCCCCCGGTCAATGGGAACAAGACCTCAAACGCCTACAGGCCATTCGCCAAGCCATCGGTCCCGAAGTGGGCTTGATGGTGGATCTGAACACCGGTATGGACCGCACCCAGGCACTTCGGTTCGGAGAAGCCATTGCGGAGTTTGACCCGTTTTGGCTGGAGGAGCCTTTGCCGCCTTGGGACTTGGAAGGCCATCGCTGGTTGGAGGAGCAGCTTCCGTTTCCCATTGCCACGGGAGAGAACCTTTACACGGTGCACGGGTTCCGTCCCGCCTGGACTCCCCCCTGTTGCACTTATCTGATGCCGGATGTGTTGCGTTGCGGGGGCTTGGGTCAGATGCAGCAAATTGTGCGTCAGGCCACAGCGGCCGGGATGATCGTCACGCCGCACAACTATTCCAGCGGTGTGGGCTTGGCTGCCACGCTCCACCTGATGGCCGCCGAAGAACAAATGCAACTGCTGGAGTTTGATCCCACCGGAACGGCCATCTACGAGGAACTCTTTCCCCAAGGGCTGGAGGTGGAAGGAGGCCGGGTGCGCGTGCCTTCGGAACCTGGTCTGGGTGTGGAGCTTTCCCCAGAACTAATAGACCGCTACCAACCTCGCTCAAGAACATGACAGCCCAGGCCAGAAACCCACGGCCGATGACAAACACCCACAAGGGGAAAGGGAACGCTTTTGAGTTCAACCGGAGAGTGTTGAGGTGGGCTTTGCTAGCAGTGCCAGTGCCGCAGTCGTGCAAACTCTCCGGACTGGTCTAGCCGCGTTGCGGAGGTTTGGCTACTATCCGGCCCGCTTCTCCCGGACTCCGGTGGCAAAGAGGGCCTTTTGAGCGGATTTTGACGATTTTTCCGCCCCGGTCGTCCGATGCCAAAAACAAGTGTGGCCCGGGCTGTAGTCCTTTAGTTTAAGGAGAAGTGCCGTGAAGTGGGCTCGTTCGGTAGTGATGTTGGGCCTGCTGGGCTTTCTGGTCTATGCGGTTTATGCTTGGCTGAACATGCCAGAGCCGGAACCGCCCCGAGAAGCCGACATTCAACAAGTGGCCCAAGAACCTTTTGCCCCTCCTCAAGTGGACATGGGTCAGCTTCAACCTCCGGGGAGAGGGGACAATTCTACGCCTTCTCCACCGGCGGCGCTTCCTGAAGGTCAAGGGCCAGGCCCCTCGGCTCTGCCGGTGCCGGAGCAATCCGACCAAAGCGGCACGGAACAACCGCCAGTACAAGCTCCGCTGGAAAACAACTCTTCTCCCTCGGGGTCCCAAGATCCTTCGTCCCAACAGCCCAAGGAAGCCCCTTCCCAGCCGAAACCCACCGCTGCTCCCGCAGTCCGCACTGCCGAAGAAGACGGTCCTTCGGTTTCGCAAAACTCTCCTGCTCCGGCCGATACCCGACACGATCCAGAGGTTGTCCAAGCCCAAGTGGAGCAAGGCGTTTCGCTGGCCACGGACTCCACGGACCCTCAGCAGGCTTACCTGCAGGCCGTGCAAGAGGCGGCCCAACTGCTCCAAAGCAACCAGTTGGCCGATGCTCTGCTGGTTTTGTCGCGGTGGTATGGGCATCCCAAGCTCTCCCCGGAGCAGCACGAACAGCTCAACCGTCTGTTGGACCAGTTGGCCGGCACCGTGATTTACTCCCGGCAGCACTGGCTGGAAGAAGCCTATGTGGTGCAGCCGGGCGAGACGCTAGAACAGATTGCCCACAAGTACCGGGTGCCGTGGAAGCTGCTGGCCAAGATCAACGGCATCCTGCCCCCCTATCAGCTCCAGCCAGGAGAGAAGCTCAAAGTGGTGCGAGGACCTTTTGATGCTGAAGTGGACCTGACACGCATGACCCTGACGCTTTTTGTGGACGGGGGGCGCTACGCAGGGCGGTTTGCCGTGGGAGTGGGAACCGACATCCCGCCCCAACCCGGCGAGTATGTCGTGCTCAGCAAAGTGGAAAACCCTTCCTACAGGCTCCCCAACCAGCAAATCCTCCCCGGCGGCGACCCGAACAATCCCTTGGGCAAGTTCTTGATTCAGCTTTCGGGTCAATTAGCCATTCACGGGACCAACGATCCTCAATCCGTGGGTCGCACGGGAGGCCCAGGCTGCATCCGACTGGGCCATCGGGATATTGAAGATGTGTTTGATATTCTCTCGGTTGGTTCCAAGGTGGTGATCCGTCGTTAAAAAAGGCGGGCTGTTGGGGGAAAGCAGAGTCTCTGGGACGGGTGCAATTTGGTTTCTCGCTCAGGGATTGTTATACTGAAGGGACCCTCCGCGTTTTTTCCTGCCTTTGTGCTTCCTTCCCTTGTTTTTTTCCCACGAAACAAAAGGAGAACCAGGATGCCTCAGCCCGCTTCTGCTCCCACCCAAGTCAAAAAAGATCGGCGACGCTTCCTCCAATCTACGGCTGCGGCCACCGTGGCTGCTGGAATGTTGGGCACGCTGAGTGTGCCCCGAGCCGTGCATGCCAAAAGCCAAGAGGTGATTCGCGTGGGTTTGATTGGCTGTGGGGGGCGCGGCACAGGAGCCGCCTGGGACGCCATGCGAGCCGATCCGGCCGTGCGGGTGGTGGGACTGGCCGATGTGTTTGCTGACCGTCTGGAAGGGGCTTACCGACGACTGCAAAAGTTGGTCGCTCAAAATCCCAAACATAAAGACCAGTTCGCCGTCAGCAAAGAGCAGTGTTTTGTGGGCTTTGACGCTTACCAGAAGCTTTTGGACTCGGGCGTGGATGTGGTGCTGTTGGCCACTCCCCCGCACTTCCGACCCCAGCACTTGAAAGCGGCTGTGGAAAAAGGCGTGCACATCTTCGCCGAAAAGCCCGTGGCCGTGGACGCCCCGGGGGTGCGAAGCGTGTTTGAAACCGTCGAACTGGCCGAAAAGAAGGGACTGTCCATCGTCTCTGGGTTGTGCTGGCGTTACGACTACGGAGTGCAAGAGACGATGAAGCGTGTCCTGGACGGTATGATTGGCGAGGTGCTGGCCATTC
>JAJRRR010000026.1 GCA_024279285.1 Planctomycetota bacterium | reverse complement strand
TTTCCAGGGCTTGGTTCCAGTGCTTGTTGAGTTGGTCGGCTGCGGAAGCCAAGTGGGAGGGAAAATCTTCCGGGCAAGGGCGCTGCTGCCCCGGACCGCTTCGCTCCAACAGGAATTCCCACGGCACATAGATGGCTTGCTTGAGCACTTGGGCCACGCAAGTGCGAGTGCGCCCAATGCCCCAACGACGCACCAGATATAACAAGGTTTCGTCTCCCTGGGCCAGAAGCTCCTGGAACATTTCGTCCAGGGCCAGGGTTTGCAGCATCAGGGCTTCGTGTTCGTCCAGGACGCGGAATTGGGGATCAAGCTGAGCTTCCACCGGCCAGGTGCGAAGCAGCGAGGCACAGAAGGAATCAATCGTGCTGATTCGGGCGGTGTGGAGCTGATGGAGAAGCTGTTGCCACTGCTGGCGCAACTGGGGATCTTGGGTTCCTCGGGCGCGTTGCAGGCAGTGTTTGCGGATTCGGTCGCGCATCTCGCGCGCTGCACGCTGGGTGAAGGTGATGGCCACCAGGCGCGAAAGCATCTCGGGACGAGGTTTTCCCCGTGAAGTTAAATGGGAAAGGAATCGCTCGGTCAGCACCAGCGTCTTTCCGCAGCCAGCTCCGGCTGAAAGGACTACCGAAGCCCGACGACATTGCACCGCGCGACGCTGTTCATCGGTCAGGTTTACGGTGAACATGGTTCCCAAGTCTTCTCCAGGCTGCGAATCTGAGCGATGCGGCACGCACGAGACAGGGGGCAGCTTCGCGTGCAGTCCTCATCCGGCGAATAGACCACAAACTGTCCTCCACACATTGCTTCCCAAAGAGCAAACACATACTGCTGCACTTTGTCCCAACGGCCTTGCCAATCGGGATCCGGCCGTAAAGACTCTCCGCTGGTCTCGTAGCGGGGAAACCACGGCTGAAAACCCGTTTGAGAGCGCGAGGTGTTGGGATTCCAAGGGGTTTCCACAAACCACAGTCCGGCCACCAGACAGTGCACCCGACGGCGGAAAATCACCTCTTCCAAAGCCAAGGGGTAAAGATCCATTTGAAGGGACTCGGGCCTGGGATCGGGAGCTTTTCGGGCTTTGTTCCAGGCGGAGGGATCGCCGGTTTTGTAATCAATCAACACGGCCACTTTGCGCTTTCCCAACCGTCCAACATCCACCCGATCCACCCGCCCCGAAAGCCGAAGCACCCGTTTGCCATCTTGAAGCTGAAATACCCTAGGGGAAGAAGCCGGATCGTTGTCTTCGCGTGGGCGTTGGCCAAAGGCCACTTCGGCATGAGCCGCCTGGACGGTGTTTGGGTCCAGGCCCAACTTCTCCAAACAGGTGAAGTAATCAGGCCACTGCTCAAAAAACCGTTGGGCCATTTGAACCAGGGCTTCGTGAGCCAGTTGGGCCAAGGTCCGCACCACTTGCGGACGCTCTGCTTCCGGCCCAAAGTGCTCCTCCAGCACTCCCGGAATCCACCGCCGACAATGTTCCAGGAACTGTTCCTGACCCGACTGGTGAACCCGGTGCAACGAAAGTCCTTGTTGAACCCAATCCTTCTGAACCCGAGCCATCAAGTCATGGAACAACAGCCCCAACTGACGCAGTTCTACTTGTTCCACAGGGGCGGGCAATTCTTCCACTCTTAAAAGCCGTGTGACCATGTAGCGCCAGGGGCACTGGGCGTAACTTTCCAGTTCGGTAATGCTCACTGCCGAACGGTCTTCCAAGGTGGTCCGAACCGACTCCCGCACCGGCGAAAGCATCACTTTGCCTTCCCAGGGACCGAAGCCTTGAGGCTGCCAGCGTTGGTGGATGACGCGACAAGCTCGGGCCAGATGCTCTACCAGCTCGGGGGGATCGTGGGCATGCAGATAGGTAAGCCATCGGGTACGCTTCTGAAGGGCTTCGTCCAGGGCTTTTTGGCGTCGGGCAGAGGCGTGAACCACTTCCCGATCCTCAGGAATGTCAAACAGTTGCATTTGGGCCAGGTCCGGCTCAGGCACCTGGAGGATTTCCATCACTTGGGCCAGATAAGGGCTGGGCAGAAGCACCTCGGCCTTTTCGTTCAAAGCCGGATAGCTCAGATGGAGCCCCGATCGGGCACGCAAAAGGGTTTCGTAAAACAGATACAGCTCCCCCTGATGGTGGTCGTCGTCTTGGGGCAAGGGGGCTCCGGCCTTCCGCAACTGTTCTCGTTGCTGATGGGAATAGACCACATCCCGCCGCCCGGGAGCAGGAAAGCTGTGCTCCCCCAATCCCAACACAAACACCCAAGGGAACGAAGTGCCACGGGCCGAAAAGGCCGAAACCACCCGAACACACGCCTCCGGCGGCAGAGGGTTCTTCAGTCCCAACTGCTGCAACAACCATCGCAATGCTGCCAAAAACTCCTCTTGTGTGTAAGCAGAGCCCTGCTCCGACTCCGCACCGCTTAATAGCTGATCCAGTTGCTCCAATTGTTCCACCAGCCCTTGCCACACGCGGCGAAGCTCCAGGGGATCAGGGCTTCCTGGGTTCTCAGCTAAAAACTCCTCCAGCGCATCCAACACCCCTAACCGTTCCACGGCTCGCTTGAGCAGTTGTATCCACTGGGCCAAAGGGGCTTGAGAGGGCCAGGTGCCCACACTCTCGTGCAGCAGTTTCAGCATCGCTTGGCCTTGTTCCAGATGGGCCAAAGGAAGTGAGGAAGGCTTTGGGGAGTCGGATTCTTCGTAGCGCTTCAGGAGCCGGCGATAGGCTTGCAGGAGATTTTCGGCACCGTGAGGCACTTGGCATTGCCGCACTGCTAGGCGCACTGAGAGGGCCACCTCGGGATTCCAATCCACCTTCTGCGGACGCAGCAAAGTGTTGTCCAGCACGGCCAGCACATCGTGGAAAGCCCAATCGTTTTCCACCAATTGGAGTAGTTCCAACACCGTTCGGCCCAAGGGGGTCTCCACCAGCGGCACTCCCCCCTCCACCCACACCGGCACCCCTGCCCGAGCAAACTCTTGGCGAATCAGGGACTTTAGCGGTTCCAGAGGTCGGGCCACCACCAGCACCTCAGAGGGCGAAACCGGCTCGGACCAACCGGAATACTGACCGCACAAAAGCTGCTTGATCCGGCAAGCCACCTGCTGCACTTCTTGGACCACCCCCGGGGCTGCCAGCACCTGGATGCGACCATCGTGCTTGCCCTGCCAGGGTTGCGGATTGGAGGAAAAGAGTTCGCGTTGAAGATGCTGGCGTTGAGGCCAGCAATCGCCACGAGCTTGAAACGCACGAACCTGGAGGGTGTGCGTTTGGGCAAGTTGTTTCCAGGTGCGCAAGGATCGCCCGAAAAGCTCCTCCCGGTCCAGGGCGTCCACGGTGCCGCTTTCTTCCCAAGGCAAGGAGATCAGCACGCGACGCG
>JAJRRR010000025.1 GCA_024279285.1 Planctomycetota bacterium | reverse complement strand
CCCCTGAGGCTGAAGCACCTTGCGATGCACCACATTGCTGCCCACATCGCCAATGAACGCCTGTCCCCGATAGATTTCCGCCCAGGCATGGCCTTGGTAAATGGTCACTCCGGTGGCGGAGGTGAAGTATCCGGCGGGGCGTCCTCCGCCTTCGACCACTCCTGGAACCACTCCCAGTCGGCGAAGCTTAGTGCGTATCACGCGCCACGGTTCCACAGGACTGATGCGGAAGATCTCCGCTTGAGGACCATCTGCGGCAATGCTTCTTCGCACCGGAAGGGGAGCAAGGTAGGGGTTTCGGGCCAGGTAGCGCAGCTCGTACATGACCATCTGGATGTGGTTGCTGTTGGAGCAGACGAACTTGTGTCCCCAGTCGTCAAAGCACATGCCGTGCTGGGCTCCTCCTCCGGTGGGCTGCAATTCTCCGGTGCGAGGGTCGTAGGCAAAGTCGCGTCCGCGGAGGTTGATACGCTTTTGAGGCCGAGGGCCCAACACGCTCCGCACCACTCCCCCGGATGTTCCCGTGGCTCCATGAAGTCGGTTGTCCAACCCCCAACGAAACGAATTGAGCAACCCTTGCACATTGGCCCGAGAAAACCCTTCCAATACCCGTTTGCGCACATCGGCCTTGCCGTCGCCGTTGGTATCTTCCATGTACCACACATTGGGAGCAGCTCCCACAAACACTCCACGACCGTAGCACAGCACAGCCGTAGGCCAGGAGAGTCCTTGGGCAAAGACCACACTGGTTTCATAGAACCCGTCTCCGTCCCGATCTTCCAAACGACGCACCTGACCCAAGTGCTCCTCGCCCTGCTCGCTGTAGCCGATCATGCAGACCACATACATCCGCCCTTGAGAGTCAAAGTCCACAGCCACCGGGTCCACCACTTGAGGCTCACAGGCGACCAGTTGGACTTCAAATCCCGGCAGCGTGCGAAAACTTTCCAACGCCTGCTGAGGGGAAAGGGGCTTGATGTGAGGCAGGAACTTGCTGAAGTCGGCGTTGGGATCCACCGGCACTTCTTCTTCCCGAACCAGCTCTTGAGCTGACAATACCCCTTGCCCAAAAAGCAAACCAACTATCAACGCCGCAGCAGTCCAACCCCTTGTGGCTTCCATCTTTGAGGTCATCTCCCGGCTAGGGTTCCGGAGGGTAAGTTCAGGGAAGATTCTTCGCTGAGGAGTTGTTCCTGATCATACTGCCTCCGCAGCCTGGGGCCAACTGACCGGAAAAGATTCTTCAGCCCCCAGGATGGAACAAGCCTGAGATCAGAGAGCCTAGGCCACAAGCCTGCTGCGAAAGATACGAAATCGCCTTGCTCAGTGAATTGTCCCTGGGAAGTTACCGTTGTTCCAAGGCCACATAATCACGGGGGGAGGAGCCAACATATTGGGCCCGAGGGCGAATCAGGCGGTTGTCGGCTTGTTGTTCCAGCACATGGGCTGACCAGCCTACTACGCGGCTGATGACAAAAAGCGGCGTGTACAGGTCCACCTCCAAGCCCAGATAGTGGTAAAGCCTTCCGGCCGGATAGTCCACATTGGGGGGAATGCTCTTTTCCCGACGCACCGTTTCTTCAATTTTGGCAGCCACCGCTTCCATGGTTTGGTTGTTGGTCTGAGCGGCCAGTTGTTCACAATATGGGGCCAGGATCGCTGCTCGAGGGTCGCCGGTGCGATAGACCCGATGGCCAAAGCCCATGATCCGCTCCTTGCGACCCAGGGCGTCCAGGACCCATTGTTGGGCTTCTTCGGGCGAGGAGAGTTTTTTCAGGTAATCCATCACGCGCTCGTTGGCTCCACCGTGCAGTGGGCCTTTCAGCGCTCCGATGGCCGCCACCACCGCCGAATGTAGGTCCGAAAGCGTGCTGGCCACCACACGCGCCGTGAAAGTCGAAGCGTTGAACTCATGCTCCACATAAAGAATCAAACTTACATCCAACGCCCGAACATGATCCGCCGGAGGTTCCTGACCTCGGAGCATCCACAGGATGTTGTAGGCGATGGACTGATCTTTTCTGGGTGGGACGATCTCCTGATTGCGGCGGATGCGATGGCGGTAGCACATCACCAGCGGAAGCTGAGCCATCAGGGCGATGGCTTTTTGCAAGGTGGCTTG
>JAJRRR010000024.1 GCA_024279285.1 Planctomycetota bacterium | reverse complement strand
CCACGGCCATCCCTTCTTCCACCAGCGCACCGGTGGACAGATCCATGCCGTAGCAGAGGGCACACACGCCCAAGGGAGCCTCACAAGTCATGGGACTGCGCACCTGGAACTTTTGCAGTCCTAGCTCCTGAATGCGGTTGGCGATCTCTCGGGTAATCAGCTCGTTTTCGCGGACGATCACCTCGTCGGTGATTGGGTCCACCACATTGACCCGACTGACACGGCCGTAGATGGCATCGGCCAGGCTCACTTCCACTTTGTCGCCGCGGAAGATGGCCGTTTTGGTCACCCCTTTGATGGTGCCGCAATCGTGCATGGTGACGACGACATTCTGAGCTACATCGGCCAGTTTTCGGGTCAGGTAACCGGAGTCGGCGGTTTTGAGGGCCGTGTCGGCCAGGCCCTTTCGGGCCCCGTGGGTGGAGCTGAAGTATTCCAACACACGCAGCCCTTCGCGGAAGTTAGCTTTAATGGGCGTTTCAATGATCCGGCCCGAGGGCTTGGCCATCAATCCACGCATTCCGGCCAACTGGCGCACCTGGTCGATGTTTCCTCGGGCGCCGGATTCGCTCATCAGGAAGATGGGGTTGACATAGCCGGGATAGCGGCGGTCGTTGCGGAGCACTTCTCGCATGTCTCGGGTAATCTGATCGCGGGCATGAGTCCAGGCGTCCACTACCTGGTTGTAGCGCTCCGCGTCGGTCAGATCGCCGCGTTCAAAGGCTTTGCGGATTTCAGCAACTTTCCTTTCGGTTTGGGCAATGATCTTGGATTTGGATTCGGGAATGAGCAAATCCGTAGCGGCGAAGCTGAGCCCGCTACGCGTGGCCCAATGGAACCCCAGCCGATTCATCCGATCCAAAAGCTCAATCGTGGCTTTGCGCCCCAGCATCTCGTAGCAGTCGGAAATCACCCGACTCAACGCACCGGAGCGCATCACCACATTGTAAAACGGCATGCGTTCATCCAGGATGCGGTTGAACAGCACCCGGCCCACCGTGGTTTCAATCACCATTCCCGGACGGCCCACCTCGCCGTGGTCGTCTTTGCACCGACGATGCGGCGGGAGCTTGACTTTGATTCGGGCATGGGTGTCCACCTTGCCCAAGGTGTGGGCCAGCTCCACTTCGTCAAAGGTGGCAAAGGCCATCCCTTCGCCCTTGCGGTCCGGAAGCTCCAAAGTCATGTAGTAGCAGCCCATCACCATGTCTTGCGAAGCACTGATAATCGGAGCTCCGTTGGCCGGGCTGAAGATGTTATGGGTGGACATCATCAGGGTGTAGGCTTCCACCTGCGCCTCGATGGAAAGCGGCAGGTGAACAGCCATCTGGTCGCCGTCAAAGTCGGCGTTGAATCCTTTGCAGACCAACGGGTGCAGGTGAATGGCATTACCTTCCACCAGCACCGGTTCAAAGGCTTGGATGCCCATGCGGTGCAAGGTGGGAGCGCGGTTCAGCAGCACGGGATGGTTGCGGATAACTTCTTCCAGGATGTTCCACACTTCCTCGTCGCGCCGTTCCAGCATCTTTTTGGCGCTTTTGATCGTATCGGCGTGGCCCAACTCCTTGAGTCGTCGGATGATAAACGGCTGATACAATTCCAAAGCGATCCGCTTGGGGAGTCCGCATTGGTGCAGCAGCAGCCGCGGGCCGACGACGATCACACTTCGGGCCGAGTAGTCCACGCGCTTGCCCAACAGGTTTTCGCGGAATCGGCCCTGTTTGCCTTTGATCATGTCGGTCAGAGACTTCAGCGGCCGGTTGCTGGAACCCTGGACCGGACGCTTGCAGCGGTTGTTGTCAAACAGGGCATCCACGGCCTGCTGAAGCATCCGCTTTTCGTTGCGGATGATGACCTCGGGGGCATTGAGGTCCTTGAGTTTTTTGAGGCGGTTGTTGCGGTTGATGACCCGACGATACAGATCATTCAGATCGCTGGAGGCGAACCGACCGCTTTCCAGCAGTACCAAGGGTCTCAGATCTGGCGGGATGACCGGGATGACATCCAGGACCATCCACTCGGGCTTGTTGTCGCTGTCGCGGATGGCCTCAACGATCTTGAGACGGTTGATGAGTTCTTTTTTGCGTTGTTTGGAATCGGTTTCTTCCAGTTCTTGGCGCAATTGGGCCGACAGCTCCACCAAGTCCAGTTTTTGGAGCAGTTTGCGAATGGCCTCGGCACCCATGTCGGCCTCAAAGGCCCCTACGCCGTAATCGTGGCGATACTGCCGGAACTCTTCTTCGGTGAGGGTTTGGCGTTCTTTCAGCGGGGTTTCGCCCGGATCAATGACCACATAGTCCTGGAAGTAGATGACTTTTTCCAGGCTGGTGGTTTTCATGTCCAGCAGGTAGCCCAGGCGGCTGGGCACGGCTTTGAAGAACCAGATATGCACCACCGGGGCAGCCAGTTCAATGTGGCCCATCCGCTTCCGCCGCACGCGGCTGTGGGTGATCTTCACCCCACAGCGGTCGCAGACCATCCCTTTGTACTTCATGCCCCGATAGTGTCCGCAGGAGCATTCCCAATCTTTTTCGGGGCCGAAGATGCGTTCGCAGAACAGCCCTTCCCGCTCAGGCTTGTAGGAGCGGTAGTTGATCGTTTCGGGTTTTTTCACTTCCCCGAAGGACCAACTCCGGATGTCCTGGGGCCGAGCCAGGGAGATTTTCACCGCAGCGTAGTCGTTGACCCGTTCGTAAACGCTTTCGCCGGTGGACACGGCCAGGCTCCTTTCTTGGGGGAACAAGAGTCGGGAGCAGCCTAGCTAACCGGACTGCCTGCCCGACGCTTGATCAGTTGCATGTTCAACGCCAATCCGCGGATCTCGTTCACCAGCACATCAAAACTTGCCGGAGTGCCGGCTTCCAGGGTATTTTCGCCCTTGACCATGGCTTCGTAGATTTTGGTCCGGCCCTCCACATCGTCGCTCTTGACGGTCAGCAGCTCTTGCAGAATGTAGGCTGCTCCATAGGCTTCCAGGGCCCAAACTTCCATCTCCCCAAACCGCTGACCGCCGAATCGGGCTTTTCCGCCCAAGGGTTGTTGAGTGATGAGGGAGTAAGGGCCGGTGGAACGCGCATGGACCTTGTCGTCCACCAAGTGGTGGAGTTTCATCATGTAGATGTATCCGACGGTGACCTTTTGTTCAAAAGGCTCGCCGGTGCGGCCGTCATAAAGGGTGACTTTTCCGTCCTCGGGCAAACCGGCTTCGCGCAGGCACTGGCGGATTTCTTCTTCGTTGGCTCCGGCGAACACCGGGCTGATGGCTTGAAAGCCCAACTTGGCCGCTGCCCAACCCAGGTGGGTCTCCAGAATCTGGCCTACATTCATACGGCTGGGCACGCCCAGGGGGTTGAGCAGGATTTGCAACGGGGTGCCGTCTTCCAAAAACGGCATGTCTTCCCGAGGCAGGATCTTGGCCACCACTCCCTTGTTGCCGTGCCGCCCGGCCATCTTGTCGCCTACGGAAATGACCCGCTTGGTAGCCACATAGACTTTGACCATCTGATGCACACCCGGGGGCAGCTCATCACCGCGTTTCATACGGTTGACGGCCCGTGTGGCCTGATCAATCGCTTCTTCCACCAAGGGCCAGTGTTTGCGGTAGATTTTTTGGACTTCGGTTTGTTTTTCTTTGCTTCGGGTGGAGATCCAGTCCAGGGAGAAGTTTCGGGCTTGTTTGGCCACGAAGCGAGGGGTTTGTTCGGGATCGGCCAAGGGATTGTCGTCAGGGTCTTTGAGCTTGCGGCCCAGGGCTTTTTCCAGGGCCCGAACCATTTCCTGAAACACTTCCGCAATCCGCCGATCCCCTTCTTCCTCAATGCGTTTGAGTTCTTTGTCAAACTTTTTGCGTTCTTCTTCCTTGAGGCTGGCCCGTCGGGAAAACTTTTCGGTGGCGATGACGATGCCTTCAATACCGGCGGGCACTTCCAAGGAGTCGTTTTTGACATCCTCTCCGGCCCGACCAAAGATGGCGTGCAGAAGCTTTTCTTCGGGCGTAAGCTCGGTTTTGCTCTTGGGCGAGACTTTGCCTACCAGGATGTCGCCGTGTCGCACATAGGTGCCCACGCGCACGATCCCATCTTCGTCCAGGTTGCGGAGGGCCTTTTCGCTCACATTGGGAATATCGCGTGTGAACTCCTCGCGGCCCAGCTTGGTTTCCCGAACTTCGCAGTCAAAGTCCTCAATGTGGATGGAAGTGTATACATCGTCTTTGACCAGATCCTCGGAGATAACGATGGCGTCTTCAAAGTTGTATCCCTCCCAGGACATAAATCCCACCAGGACATTGCGTCCTAGGGCCAGTTGTCCCTGATAAGTGGCAGCTCCATCGGCGATGATCTGGCCAGCTTCTACACGATCGCCGACTTTGACGATGGGTTTTTGGTTGTTGCAGGTGCGTTCGTTCAGGCCGACGAACTTTTTCAGGTGATAAACATCCGTGGAGCGCCCGGTGGAGATTTCAATTCGGGTGGCATCCACATAGGTGACTTTTCCAGCTCGTTTGGCCTTGACCACCATGCTGGTGTGCTTGACCACATCGCGTTCCAGCCCGGTGGCGACCACTGGGGGCTCGGTCACCAGCAGGGGCACGGCCTGACGCTGCATGTTGGAGCCCATCAGGGCCCGGTTGGCATCGTCGTGTTCCAGGAACGGAATCAATCCGGCCGAAACCCCGACCATCTGGGAAGGAGCCACATCGATGTACTGCACTTCCTCGGGCTTGACGGTGGTGAAATCGGCCCGATAGCGGACCGTCACCTGCGGACCGACCAGCTTGCCTTTTTCAATGGGGGTGTCGGCAGGAGCCACATAGGCTTGGGCTTCTTCGTCGGCCCGAAGCCACACCACCTCGTCGGTCACCCGACCTTTTTTGACCCGACGGTAAGGCGTGATCAAAAACCCATACTCATCCACACTGGCATAAATGGCCAACGAGGAGATCAGCCCGATGTTGGTGCCTTCGGGGGTTTCAATCGGGCAGATGCGTCCGTAGTGGGAAATGTGCACATCACGGACTTCAAATCCGGCGCGCTTGCGATTCAGTCCCCCAGGCCCCAGAGCCGAAAGTCGTCGCTCGTGGGTGAGCATGGACAAGGGGTTGGTCTGGTCCACCACCTGCGATAGTTCTCCGCGGCCAAAGAAGTATTCAATGGTGGAGGAGACATTTTTGGGATTAATCAGGGAGCTTGGGGTCAATTGAGAGGTATCCCCGCGCATGGCCATGCGGTCTTGCACCGTGCGGCGCAGACGAAGAAATCCTTTGCGCAGCTCCTCGCAGGCCAGTTCATCAATAGTGCGCACGCGGCGGTTGCCCAGATGGTCAATGTCGTCCACCATGGCCGTTTCGTCTTTTTCGCGCAACCGCAACAGGTATTTGATGGACTCAATGAGGTCTTCGGGCCGAAGGGTCATCTCGTCATCGGGCACTCCATGCTGGAGCTTGCGGTTGACGCGGAAACGGCCCACCTTGCCCAGCCGATAGCGATTGGGATCAAAGAACTTTTCATGGAACAAGGTTCGGGCTTTTTCCAGATTGGCCGGATTGCCAGGACGCAGGCGCTGGTAGATGCGGACCAGGGCTTCTTCGTGGGATTTGCTCTGATCTTCCTCCAAGCTGTTCAGAAGCAGAGGGTCCCGTGGCTCCTCCATCACCTCCACTTCTTTCAGTCCGGAGGTGCTGATCTGCTCGGCCTTTTCGCCGTCGATTTTCTGGCCTGACTCTACGATCACCTCTCCGGCGCGTTCGCTTTCGGGTGGATAGACGATGTCGGTGACGGCGATGTGGTTGAGGATGGCCGAGGCGCTTCGTCCGCCGGTGATTTTGACTTTTTTGGTGGGATAGAAAGCCCGGAGCAATTCCTCATTCAGTCCCAGGTGT
>JAJRRR010000463.1 GCA_024279285.1 Planctomycetota bacterium | reverse complement strand
GATACACTTCTTCCGGCGAGAAGGCACTTTGCGACTTGGGCAAAGCCAGCAGTTTGCGGATCCGAAACCGCACTTCGGCTGAAAGGGTCTGTTGGAGGTGCTTTTCCAGCAGAGGCCGGGCCAGCACGAGCATTCGGGCCAACTGTTTTGTGGCCCGCTCACGCACCATGTAGCGCGGATCGTCCAACTGGGCGATCAATTCTGTGATGCGTTGCTGCTGATCGGTTTGCAACAAGGAGCGGAGTTTTCGCTGCACGAGTTCTACAGTCGGCCCAGGAGCGGTGATCAACTTGCCCATGGCCTCGTAGGCTTGGGCGGCATCGGGCGAGGCCAATTGCTCCCAAAGCCGATCCAGCTCTGGGCCCTGGGGGGGAGCAGCGGTATCTGGAGCACCCAAGATGAGCCGGTCCAGGTCCCATACCACAATGGTGCGGTCGGTGCTTCCGGTGGCTAGGCGTTTTCCATCCGGAGAGAAAGCTACCGAAGCGACATGCTTGCGATGCCCACGAAGCGTGATAATCCGTCGCCCCGAGGCCACTTCCCAAACGATGGCCGTTTTGTCCCAACTAGCCGTGGCAATCCATCGCCCATCGGGAGAAAAAGCCACCGCTTGCACCGGTCCTTGATGTCCGGAAAGCTTGTGCAGCAGGCGTCCCGAGGAGACTTCCCATAGATGGGTGAGCTTGTGCCGCCCTCCACTGGCTAACAAAGTAGCCCCTGGGGAGAAGGCAGCACAGATGGGTTGCCCCGTTTTTCCAGGAAAGGTGCCCACCGGGCGGCGACGCCTCAGGTCAAAACAGTGCACTGTGGCGTTATAAAGGCTGATCGTATAGGCCAGCAGGCGACCATCCTCAGACAGCGCCAAGGGAGCCTGCATGCGCACCAGCACATCCTGACCCACTTTCCGGCCCGAGGTGATTTCATAAACCGTCACCACCCCCCGCGACACCACCACCAGTTCCCGAGGTGAGCGGAAACCTAAAAAGTCCGCCTCGGTGTTCAGCGCCAGAAGCTCCTTGCCTTGGGGCAGGCGCCACAGCTTCACCGTAGCCCCTTCGCCCACGGCTGCCAGCAGATCACCTTGAGGAGCGAGGGCCATCGGCTTGCTTGCTTGCAATCGCAGATGTTGGGGCGGGTGTACCAGATCCCAAATGCGGATGGTGTCGTCCATGCCCCGGGAGACCAGATAGCGTCCCTGAGGCAAGAAGGCCAGTTCGTACACTCCGGTGGTGTGCCCTTGGGCGGGTGAGGCGTTGGGCTCCCAACTGCCCAATCGGACCAAAGCTCCTGCGGGGAGATTTTCCACCGCCGGGGAGTCTGGTTCGGTCTTGGCCTGAGCAAGGGCCCAAGAGACCATGCCCCATCCCAACCACAGCACCAACCCCCATCCCACCAACCACCCAATCCTGCCGCTTCTCAAGCCCAACTCTCCTACTGGCTAGAAGTCTCCGGAAAGCCCCGTTGTTTTGGCCTGCGGAACCGGACGCCGTTCTTGCTCTCAGGGGCAAAGCTTCCACCTCTGCTGGGTCCGCAACCGCAAGAAGCTCCCCTATTGTAGTCTTTTCCCTCGGCTGAGGCGAACGCCGAAAAAGGAATCAACGGCGAGAAGGCTGGGGGGTTTGGGGAATCTGGTCCAACACGGCGGCAAACTGCGGATCTTTGTCCACCCCCTGCTGGGCCAAAATGGCACGTATCTGCTCCCGACCCACCACCACCCCCCAGGCCAGCAGCCACTCTTGCACTCGTGGAGTGGGCACAAAGGGATTGAACCCCGGAATTAGCTCTTGCCACTGCACCGAACGCAAGTTGTTGATAATCGGCTGGGGATTTTTCCCACGACGCTGACACCACAGGAGCCAGCGGATCAGGGTGCCGACGATTTGGCGGGCTTCTTGGGGAGTCCACTGCACCGCAGGCAAGAACAGCGGTCCCCCGGCCCACGGAACCTCTTTGACTTGCGGATCAAACCGATAGGCTTTCAACACGGCTTGGGCCACTTGGTCTCTTTGTTCCTTGGAGCGTTGAGCTTTGGTGGCCAAGAAGGCTGCGGCCATCCGCCGCAGTTGTTGATTGCGATCATGAAGCATCGGCTTCAGCAGTTCTTCCACGGGCAAGTGCACGGCCACCGCAGCCACCGCTGATTGAAGTACCGGAGCATCGGCAGCCAAGCGGAGTAGTTCTCGGGCCGTAGGAGGCTTTTCCGACTCCTGGATCAGCTCCGTAAGACGAATGCGCAGCGCGCGTTGCACAGGCGGATACTCCTGAGCTAACGAGGCCCAGCGGACAAGTTGCGTAAAATCCTGGGCCCTCTGAATCACCGCAGCCGCCGCCCAAGTGCGAATCAATTCCGGTTGGCGACGATCGCTCAGGAGTCTTTGCAATCCCCGCTGGGCTTCAGGACCGGGGATACGGCTCAAGGCCACAATGGCCCAACCTCGCCGCACCCAAGAGGGTCCTTCCACCGCCTCGCCTATCAAAAACTGCACCGCAGGAGGGCCAATGTCCACCAGTTGTTTGACGGCCTGGTCAACTCTCTTGGAGTCCTCCAACTGGTCAATGAGTTGGAGGATTTTTTCTTCTTCCTTTTGGTCCACCGGCACACCTTGGGCCCAAGCCGAACTGGCCAAGGCCACGACTACCAGCAACGCACCCGCGGCCCGACGCTGCCACAGCACCAAAGCTCCTACCATCAGCCCCACCAACACCGCCACGCTCATCAAAGCCCGAGGGCGCAGCCGGGCGAGCTGTTCTGTGGGACGGGCATCCGGTAGTTCCAACTGGCCCAAAATCAGCCGACCCTCACGACGCGGAGCCGGACCCTTGAGTTTGGCATCGTAGTAGCGCGGAGAGTTGCGAAACGCCGGCATGCGATAGGGTGAGAAGGTCAGGTTCTGATTGGCCAGCACCTTGCGGGGAAAATCGCCATCGACCACAGTCAGCGTCATCCCTTCCAAGTCTTTTAGGGCCGACTGGGTAGCCTGGCGAAGCTGATCGCGCAACACTTGCAAGTGAAGCTGATCAATCTGAGGTCCCCGTAAGTAAAGCTCCTCGCCAATTCGCAGGAGCATCTTCTCTTGTTCTTCCACGGCCAGGCTCAACTGACCGCTTTGCACGGCTAGCAAGTCGGAGGCGAACAGGTCGCGGGCATGGCCGTTGTGCGGGGTGGGATCGCGCTGCTGGGGCAAATGCTGGCGACGCCAATCAGGAATGTCTTTCTCGGTCCCTCCGATGATCCGTAGCGGCAGGGGTTGGGTGATGTTGCGCAAAAGTTCCCGACCTGAAATCTGACGCACCACATATTCCTCGGGAATGGCGTTGATTTTGCGTGGTCCGTCGGTCAGAAGGTAAACAATGTTGTGCAGCTCTCCTTCGTTGTAGGCCGAGAGCCGCATGGGCACCACCAGCTCGGGCGTGCGAAAGCGAAAACCCATGGCTTGCACATAGCCGTCAAAGCTGGCCCCAGGGGGCAAGCCTGGCCGAACCCGTCGCTGCCCCGGACGAGGGTCCACTTGACGCTTGCCCGTTATCCGCGTCTTGACCGCCACAAAGCACCACCCTTGGGCAATGTACTCCTCGCACACTTTGTCCATGCCGTTGGGATAGCGATAGCGGTGTTGAGTCATCCAGCGTTTCAGTGCCTGGGCCGATCCGGCTTCCAACACTGCTACTTCGTACATCCCCACGGCTTCTTCCCGAATCACGCGCACTTGGTTCCGACGCAGCTTCAGTCCTGCTTCGCCAGCCGGAGCAGCAGCTCGCACCGCCCCTTGAGCTTCAAGGGCAAAGAAGTGCCATCGCAGGTCCACCACCACCTCTGGCGGATCGATGGCCGCTTGGATGTGTTGGAAGATGTTATCGGGCATTTTGCGGATGGCCGGGGGGGTGGGGAAAGGAATCAACATGCCAAACTCCTCCACCTTGCCCCGAAAGCCCGGCCGGATCACGAAGGTCTCCACCCCGTCCTTGTAAAACACATAGGTCATCTGGTCGCCGATTCGGATAATGGCCGTGGGATCGGGGATGGAGACCGGCGGGACCATCCCACAAGGATCGGCCCACGCTGGGCCCAGCATCCCTCCGGCCAACGCCGCCCAGAGTGCCACTTGTGCCCAACGCATGGCTATGCTCCTTGGTGCGAGGAGGAAGCACGAGAAAGTTTCTTTTGGGAAGAAGCCTGCTGGAACCATTGAGGTTGGACGACCACTTTCTGGCCCACTTGAAGCGGCAACCGTTTGGGAGCTTCATCGGCAAACCACACGCGGCTTTGTACCACCGCCCGATCCGTGCGTCGCCCGTTGCTCAGGAAAATGACATCCAGGGTTTTCCAGTCTTCTCCGGAGCGGAGGACCGTGAACCACGGCCCGGCTACACAATGGACTCCTTCCAGTCATATCCGCTGCCACAGGTGGTACAGGCCCACACGCTTCACCGTGCCACTGGTGATCAGGGGCTGAAGATCATGGGTGTCCATGAGAAACTCGTGCCGAATGTCCAAGGGGACCCGAGTCGGCGGCAAATAAACCCGAATCACTCCATGCTCATCCACCACCCGAAACGCCACCGCCACATGCATCCGTTGCAATTGTTCTTCCAAAAAGCGGCGTCGGCGTGAGGAAAGCTCCCCAGAGGGCACACGACGCAGATAAACCAACGACTGCCGTCCGTAAAAAAGCAGTTCCTCCAGTGCGGGGGTGGGCTGGCCCAGAGGCTCCTGTTGCCATCGGCTCAGAAGCCCTCGGAACTTGGTCCAACTCAGCGGAGGGGTGGGATGGCGACTGGCGGCACACCCAG